>JAEOTS010000062.1 GCA_016839745.1 Promethearchaeota archaeon | reverse complement strand
GATATAAAAGTAGCTCCTCTTTTGTTTAAATCCCTTAGTAAATTTAAGATCATAACTCCCGTTTTACTATCCAAATCCCCCGTAGGCTCGTCTAACACGCATATGGCTGGATCGTTTGCAAATGCCCTGGCAATTGCTACTCTTTGTTGTTCCCCTCCACTTAATTCTGAAGGTGCGTGATGAGAACGTTCATCTAATCCTACTAGCGTTAACAAGTCAAACGCTTTTTTCCTCTTACCACGACGGCTTAATTTTCCAGAAAAATGTAAAGGCACCATTACATTTTCTAATGCGGTCATCTGAGGAAGTAAGTTGTAAAATTGAAATACGAATCCAATCCGTTCTCTTCTTATCTCTGCTAAAGCATTGTCGTTAAGCATAGAGATATTACGACCCTCTAAGAAAATTTTACCTCGAGTTGGAGTGTCAAGTCCTCCTATTAAGTTCAAAAGGGTTGTTTTACCACTTCCTGAAGGACCCATGATATCTATAAAGTTTCCTTTATCAATTGTTAAATCTACTCCTCGAAGTGCTGCAACAGCAGTTGTTCCAAGTAGGTAAGTTTTGTGGAGATTCTCAACTACAATTAAATGTTCGTAATCTTTCCCAATCTCTTTTTCTTGTTTTAATTCCGCTCTAATTTGCTTTCTTTGCTCACGAGATACAGAAAGCATTTCTGTTTTTTGATCTTTAATTAAATCCTTCTGTTTTTTAACTTGCCACTTCCGAAAGTCTTTACTTTCTTTTCCTTTCCAAATCGCAAGCTTTCCAGTTTCATTTTCAAACTCATCCATTTCTGGAGTTTTTTTAACAATTCTCACTTCAGACATTAAGATCAACCCATTTTGTTTAAAAACTAATTTTAAAGAATTAAAACTAAAATATTCTTTATTGCTGTAGGATTAGAAGTGTTAAAAAAGTTTTAAACCTTAAGATTCTACTTTATTCGAACAATTAATAAAAACCGATTGCATTAAAACAATCACGACTTAAATCAAGGTTTACCCCAAATGGGCAATTAAAACTGAATTAGAGATAACTTTTTAGAAAATAAGCGAAGAACTCATTCTTTTTGTAAATCCTTTAAAACTTTATAGCTTAAATCTTTTTCAGCGTCTTTCTTTCGTTTAGATTCTTCTGATCTTAATGTTTCAATTTTTGTTCTGTATATTTATCCATATCAATAAAATATGTAAGGAAAAGTTTAATAATTTAAACAGAGTTAGGTTATATATGGAGCGGGAAATTGTTGATAAAGCCCTTTCGATACTCAAAGATATGAATGAAAAAAACCTTAAAATAGAAGAACTTCTTTCAGAGATGTCAATATCCTCACGAAACGATCTTCTAAGAGATATTACCCGCGATATTATTGAAAAGAATAACTTCATTAAAGAACATGGTTTATCCAATGAATTTGTTTGTGAGCCGATATCTTCGGATCCAGAGGTTATTTCAATAAACTCACTTCTTGACAATCTCGTTTCTAATATAGAAAAAAATCCCTCTAAAAAAGTAATTTACTTGAGACTCTTTCTTGACAGATTTCACGATATCTCGGATCAAGACAAAAATGTAATCATACAATCTGTTAAGGACGAAGATACAATGGGATTAAAAGCAAAGTTGGTTTCTCTAGTAAATGTTTTTAAGCTAGAAATTTAAAAATTTCTCTTTTCTCCTTCTACTATGGATTTTCATTTTTAAAAAAGGAGTTTGAAAAAAAAATCTTTAATACTTAAACAACTCTAATAATGTTAGTGCTTTCCTGAGTCCTTTTATTCTTATCTTGAAAGTAAGAACTTTGCCTACTACACTGCCAATACTAAGATCTTCGCTCGTTAAAAGCTCAACAAAATCGTTCGTCTTCGCTTGTATACGCCCATCCCATCCTGCATTTTTCTTCTTAATGTTTTCCTTTGGGTTATTCTTGACTTCTTCTACATATATAGTTCCTTTATCAATTACAATTAATGCGGCATTCTTTCCATCGGTCGCATTTAAAAGAATTTTAACATTTCTATCCTTAAAATCCTCTTTAAACTTTTCAATGTCGTTTAGGGGTTCAATTTGTTTAGATACAACGCCAGCAAATCCTCTTAATCTTTTCTTTTTTTCTTCATTCATAATAATCAGTTTTTAGAAGTAATATTATCTAAAATGAAATTTTTTTTTCCAATTATATTTTATCATTTTTTTTTAAGATTTAAAATTACTAATTTAATTTTAATCTATGATATAAAAATAGGAGAAGAAATAAGCTAAAAATGGTGTGTTTTTTTAAAGAAACTAAAAATCTTCTGCCCCGCCTAATTCAAAGAATTCTTCATAAGCTTTTCTGTCTTGTGCAGAAATTTTAGCGCTAGCTAAGGTTTCTTTCACAACAATAGGAGCGGTCTCCTTTTCGTCGTGTTTTATTTTCTTTACTATCTTAAAATCGTCTGCCTTTGAGTCCAAATCGAATTCCTTATCACACGCTTTGCAATATAATTTTTTGTTCTTAGGTAAAATTATATTATCGCAATCCGGGCAAAACTTCATGATTTCGATTACCACCACATTTTTATTAAATTTTATCGTATACCAATTACTTAAACATGTTATACAATATTCACTTATCAATTAATTATAAAACTACTTAACATATTTAAACTTAATGGCGACCATTTATGTATGTCGCAATCGAGTATTTAAATTTTTGTTTTAGGTATTTATTGTATTAATAATAATTTGGCTATGAGAATTCTGTTTGTGAAAGTGGAGATTATCAGAAGTCACAGTTTCAATAGTCAATCGATTTAAATTTGGTAAGATAAATGTTTAATTAAAAAGAAATATTTAATTTCCTCAGCTGTAATAACTTTTAAGTGAGATTTACAGAATGAAAAAGAATGAAAACGACATTTTAATAGTAGCTCATCGTGGTGCAAGCGTGAATGCCCCCGAAAACACACTAAAAGCGTTTGAAAAAGCCATTGAACTTAAAGCGGATTACGTAGAATTTGACGTACAAGAAACGCGGGATGGAAAGTTAGTGATTACTCACGACGAAGACATAAAAAGAATAACGGGTCAAGAAGGATTGATTACAGATATGACCCTCAATGAGTTAAGGAAGTTAGACTTTGGTGAAAATGAAACAATTCCAACCTTGGAAGAATTGGTAAAACTAGCAAAAAATAACATAAGTCTTAATTGCGAAATTAAAGTCGAAGGAATTGCTGAAAAGGTTATCCAAATCTTTAGAGAATTCAATGTAATAGAAACCACAATAATAAGTTCATTTATTCATGACGAGCTATTAAAATTTAAAAAATTAGATGCTTCTCTAAAATTAGCATCGCTTGAACCTACCCCAGGAATAATGAAAATTGATTGGAGTAAAAAAAAAGCGATGATTCAGTACTGTATTGATAACGAACTTTACGCAATAAACCCGATAGTTATGATGGTAGATCAACAATTTGTTGACTTCGCTCACGATAATAATATAAAAGTATTTCCTTGGACAGTTGATTCTAAGGTTTCTATCAAGAAACTCATAAGATTTGGCATTGATGGAATCATTACTAATGACATCGTTCGCGTAAGAGAACTTTTAAAATCACTTACCTAACATATTAAATTATAAATCAATTGGTAAAATCATAATGATCAATAAAATAAATGATGTCCTTATTATAGGGCATAAAGGGGCAAGTTCAATTACTCCTGAGAACACCTTGAAGGCGTTTCAGAAAGCTATTGAATTAAGAGCAGATTATGTAGAATTTGACATTCATGTCACAAAGGATGGGGAAATAGTAATAATTCACGATTCTGACACATTTAATACCACAGGGGTCAAAGGAATGATAAGGGATATGACTTTAGAACAAATTAAAAACTTAGATGCGGGGGAAGGGGAAAAAATCCCTACATTACGAGAACTTATAAGTATTGCAAGAAAAAAAATGGGATTACAAATCGAAATTAAATCGACAAACCTCCTTGATAAACTGATCTATATACTAAAAGAGGAGAATTTACTAAGTACATCAATAGTTAGCTGTTTCATGCTTGATGAATTATTAAAGTTGAAACTTCTCGAGCCTAGCGTAAAAGTAGGTTTACTCTTACCTGCGGAGCTAGTAAGACCAAAATTAATTAAGAGAAAAATTGTCAAGATTGCAAAAAACAACTTTTATTCATTTCATCCACATTATTCTATTATTGATAAAGAAATTGTTGATTTTACTCATAGTTATGGTCTTAAAGTTATTGTTTGGACAGTGAACGACAGAGAGATTATGGAAACATTAATAGAAATCGGCGTTGATGGAATTATTACTGATGATATTTCATTAGCTAACGAGGTATTCGGTAGATAATTTTATTAAAATACCATGTCAATCCTCAATAAAATATTTTAGTCAAGCTCTATTATATTTTTTAATAAATTATACGAATTTTATGCAACTTAACAATGTCGATATTACAAGAAGCCTCCATAGATTTCGAACGATTATTTTTTCCAAGAGCTATCGGAATTATTGGTGCGAGTAATGATCCTGCTGGCGGCGGTTTTTTCGTTAGAGCTATGAGAGGTAAATTTCGAGGAAAAACATATTTGTTTAATCCAAGATTAGCGGGAAAAATACTGCTGGGCCAAAAAGTTTACAGTTCAATCTTAGAAATTACCGAACCAATCGATTATGTTATAATTGCTGTCCCCGCGCGCGTTGTACCAAAAGTTTTAGAAGAAGTCGGGCAAAAATCGATTCCTTTTTGCACTATTTTTTCTTCTGGGTTCCGGGAAGTAGGAAACGAAGAACTTGAACAATTAACGATTCAAACTGCTCGTAAATATAATATCAGGATTATAGGTCCGAATTGTATTGGAGTATACAGCCCGAAAGGAGGTCTTTTTTTTGCTTATGAACAATCGCGAAAATCCGGAAACTTCGGAGGAATCTTCCAGTCTGGAGGAATTGCTCAAAATATCTCTGAACTCATTATATCCTACGGATTGTATGCGTCAAAATTAATTTCTATAGGAAATTCGTTGGATTTATCTCCAGTTGAGTTTCTTGAATATTTCCTAAATGATGAATATACAAAAATCATTGGGTTATACATTGAAAACTTAAGATCCATCGAACAAGGTAGAAACTTTATGGAAATTGTTAAGAAATGCAATTTAAGCAGGAAACCTGTAATTTTATGGAGAGCGGGATATGGTGAAGCGACTAAGAAAGCAATCTTATCTCATACAGGAGGTTTAGCTGGGAACAACGAAATTTGGAACGCTGTAGGAAAACAAACTGGTAGTTGTATCGTTAGTAATTCAAACGAACTAGCGGCGCTAGCCTCAGCATTTAACTTAACACACTTACCAAACACGCGTAATGTTGGTGTAATTGGAATCGGTGGAGGCTCTACAATCGAGGCAATTGACATATTAGAGCGATATAATTTAAAAATTCCCCAATTATCAGAAAGAATAATCAATAAAATGAAAAGGTTTATTCCAGATGTAAATACCAACATTTCAAATCCAATTGATTTAGGAGGGATGGGGATACAACCTAATATTTATTACCGTACAATTTTAGCGCTAGATAAAGATCCTAATATTTCTGCTATTATTTTTATAAAGGATCCTGAACGATTTGGGGGATTTGAGAAATTATTAGATGAATTAGGATACAAGGGACTAGATTTAAACCGAGAGTTCATTCGATATATATCTAAAGCAAAAAGTGTGTGTACGAAACCATTATATTGCGTGATGCTAAAAATTAACGAAGGATTCGAAGAATACAAAAGTAGATATAAATTCAAGCTAAAATTGCTTAATCGTAATGTTCCTGTCTTTGAATCGTTGGAGCTCGCTGGAACTGTCGTAGATAAGCTTAATTCCTATAGAGAATTCTTGCAAAAACATGAAAAGTATCCTAAAAGCAACGAATAATCTAACAAGAATCATTTAATGTGGTCTACATCTATAGGACGCCCAGGACTTCCTTGGTAATAGTATTTGTCCGGTTTTCCTCTCCAATTTTTGTGTAAGACTGTATTTGGAAAAATCACGTAATTATCCATAGTCAAGGCATTTGGACCCATAACAATTCCGGGATAGAAAGTTGTATTCTTACTCATTTTAAGTTTCATCATAGTAATCTTTCCAAAGATCGTGTTAACCGCGTGACTTGATAACGCAGAAGTAGGATAGAAAAATACATTATCTCCAAGCTCAGTAAATTCTAAGCCTACGTAAGCGTCGCAATAAATAACATTCTTTCCAATTTTGTTATGACCAATTCTTCTCAACGCCCGATTTACGAGCCATGGAAATGGTGATTTGGAGGTTAGCCACATTGGAAATTTAATTATAAATCCACGTTTGTGATAATATTTCATCATTTTCCCTTCAGCGCTATTCTTAACGTCTAAAACTCGTTTGAAAACGCCTTCAACCGGAGGAGATTTTTTATTCCATCTTCGCACCCATAACGCTGTAAACTCAATTAACAAAAGAAGATAAACAAAATAAAGAAATAATAGATACGCAGGAAGTATTAAAAAATGAATAGCAAGCGGAATTGAGAAAGTTATGATAAAACCGTATTCGAATAAC
Source organism: Promethearchaeota archaeon (assembly GCA_016839745.1). Taxonomy (GTDB): domain Archaea; phylum Asgardarchaeota; class Lokiarchaeia; order Sigyniarchaeales; family SOKP01; genus SOKP01. The sequence continues at coordinate 7,188 of JAEOTS010000062.1, read as the reverse complement.
AGAAAAAGACCTAAACAGGCGTAGAGCGGAACTAAGAAACTTATAATATTTATCTTAAAGAAGTCCAAAATGGGAAGCTCTACTACTTTGTCCTTTTTCTGTTCAAATTCAGAATTTACCTTACCTACTCCTTTCTCGCCATTCATAATATTATTATTGCTAATTTCTTATAAAAAATTATTTACGATTTCGTTGAGAGTTACTTATTTCAATGAAAATAAGATAAAAAAGGATATACTCAACAAATTTGGTAAAAAAAAATTAAATTTCTTTTGTTTCGAATTCTATTACCTTATGGGTAGGCATAACTTCTACTTTTGGTTCTTGTGGACGATCTAGATATCTTATCTTAGTGAAAAACCATAAAATAATCGGGTTTACAATTCCTATTATAGCACTGGCGAGTAATAGATTCACAACACCCATTAAACCCGCGAGTGGTCCAACTAATAACGCACCAATGGGAGCAATTGCCATAGATACCGTGTGATCAATTGACATAACGCGCCCTATTTTATCAGATGGAACAACGGTCTGCAAAATCGTTAAGTAAGTAGAAACAGTAATAGGAAAGATAATCGCTCCGAGAAACCCACCTATCATCATCAAAATGAAATTTTGATAGGGTGCTAAAACTATCAGCGTGTAAAACGTGAAGTAAACCATTTCTCCGATTAAATTGATTTTAATTTTGTTCTTCCATTCTTTCTTTATCGATGTAATTAAAGAACCAATCACATTCCCAACTTGGATTGAGCCAAATAAGAACGCTAAATGAAACGCCGAACCGTTATGTATAACATTGATAAAATAGGGCCACAACACTCCGAAGGGTCTAAATATAAAGTTAAAAATCATAGCAAAAATGATCATACTAAGAAGACCTGGTATCGCCTTTACGATAATGAATCCATCTTTGAATTCCCTCATAAAAGATGTTTTCTCAACAGCCCTAGTTTCTTTAGCATTGAAAGGAATCTTTACCAATAATAAAGGAACAATCGCAATTAAAAATGTAACAACATCAACAAGAAAGATATAGGTAATTGGGAACAGTTCTAACATTAAAGCCGATAAGATCGGACCGACCATGAATACCAAGCCAGAAAATAAAGAGTTGGCTCCGTTAACTCTGCTTATTTTATCTTTGGGAACCATAGAAGGCAGTATCGCGTAGAATGTAGGGACTTGAAATGCATAAAGCGTATTTCGCATTGTGTGAATAATTAATATAATCCAAATATGAGTAAAGCCAGTTAGAAATATCAGAAACAAGCCACATGTCAAAATGGCTTGCAAGGAATCAACAGTAAATATAATGGTTTTACGGTTCAGTCGATCGGAAATTACTCCCGCAAACGGCGTGACTATTACTTGAGGCAGGAAAATCAAGAAGGTTGCTAACGATAGATAAAAAACGCTCTGCGTCTCAACGGTAATCCACCAAGTGATAACAAAACCTATAATTCCTGAACCCAATAACGAAAATTGTTGTCCAGCCATAAAATAAAGATAGTGCCTAAACGATTTTTTCGTTGGTAATTCTTCCATTTTTTTTTAAAACCTTCAATTCTCTATTCTTACGACTTAAAACCTTTTTCTTTAATATTTGATACGATAGATTCAATAAATAGTTTCGAATCGTGAAGTTCACGTATAGTTCGAACTAATGGAAAAGAAGCTAATCTAATAAATCGACAATTTTGTTTAATTTTCTTCAAAAGTAAACTCCAAAATTTTTCCTTTATAAATTATCGTAGCTAATTATCTTCCACATATTCCATAAATTTAATAATAATATAATGATAATGTTAAGTAGCGTATGGATGACCATTTAACTATGTTCTCTAGAAATGTGACTAAAACTAGAGAAGAGATTACTTCAATTGAAGATATGATAAATACATATCCGTGGGCAAGGGAAATAAACTTAGAAGAAGGGCATAATTTTGAAGATTCTACTCGGAATGATAAGATAATTCCGTCAATAAAGTTTGCTACTAGAAAGGATGCTGAAGAAATCACTAAAATCTTCAAAGAAGTCTATCAAAATACATATCCTTATAAACAAATAGAGAGTGTCTCTGAAATACAGAACATGATAAGTAATCCTAATTATTATTGGATTATTTTTACATTAAAACCAGATATTATTGCAGGTTGTATAGGAATTCGCCTTGATTTTGAAAATAAAATTGGTAATTTTTTTGGATTTGCCTTTAGAAAGAAATATCAACATATAGCAGATATTTCTACTGCGAGTATTGCGTGTGTTGTAGCTCCTATGCAAAAATTTAAAAATCAAATATTTCTTTGGTTTGCTGAAATTCGATCTGGTTTTTCTAGTATTCAATATATTGCAAAATTAACTGGATTAAGTCCTGTAGGGTTTCTCCCTAATAAGGATATCTTTTTTAACCAACCTGAATCAGAAATTTTATTCGTTACGTATTGTCAGAAAATTTTAAACGATTATAGGTGCTATCAAAAACCTCAATTAATTTCACCAGCTATCTTCTGTTATTTCCATGCTTTTCAGAAGTATAATTTAGGATTGCCAGTGATACAGAATGATAGTAATTTAGAATCGGAATTAGATCAGAAAAAAATCAAACTCAATAGAAAAATTATATTGAGAAGGATTGAAAAAGATAAATTTGGTACCGAACTAATAACAATTTCGATGAAAGGAACCAATAATTATTTACAATTTTTTCATTACAAGAATATCCATATTGTTGAAAAAGTCGATTATAAGGTTTCGACTTTAGAAGATCTATATGTGTTTTTAGAGGAGATAAAATCAATAATTTTGGAATTTAAACTACGATATATGGAAGTATTTTTATCTGCATATGATTCTACTCATCAAACACTATTCTATAACGCAGGATTTAAACCTACAGGTTATATTCCGGCTTTCAAGTATAATAAAGATAATAATTTATATGAAGACCAAGTACTTTTTGTATATCATGAAAAAAATTTAAATAAAAACATTCACTTAATTCGAGAAACGGAAGAGTTTCTTAAAACCATAAAATATCTCAAGGAAATAAGGAAAAAATAAACTTTTATCTTTTATTTAAATTTTTATCATTTTATGGTAGAATTAGATCATAAGTGTAGGTGAATTAAAATTAAAAAAGCCCATCCAAATTTTGGTATTAAAATTGAAGACAGAACCGATGAGATTCTGAAATGGTTATATATTGGTACAGAGTTACCTATTTGGCCCGAATTCTACCAATATATCATACATGTTCTTAACACCTTCCAAGCTAAATCAATTTTACTTACGGAAGATGGTAATATCTCTGGACATGTATTATTATTTAACGAAAACACTGAAATTCTCTATTTCGGATTTTTTGGTGTATTTAATCACGATATTAATAAAATTTGCTTCTTATTGGATAATTTGATTGAATATGGAGAAGTTAACAAATTTTCTAAAATAATTGGACCTATAAATATTCCGACTGTTATTTATGGCTGGGGCTTTATGGAGGAGGGAAGCGAAGTAAGTATATATATAGGTAAACCAATAAATCCCCCAATATATCAAGAATTGTTTTTCCATAAAGGATTTACTCTAAAAACGAAAGAATTGTCTTTAGAGGGTCCGGTGATTAAAATTGACTCAAAAAGTCTAAATATTTTCGATTCTGAAAACTATGAAATGTTCCATCCAAAAAGCTGGAAAGAAGTCTTGAATTTTAAATCAAGATTTTTTGATTTATACACAAATCTCCCTCGTGAATCCGCTATAACTCCCGGAACAGAACATCTTTACGAGGACTATATAGATTTTATAAAACGGTATGGCGATCTTTTTATGATTAATTTTCTCAAGTATAAAATCACGGGTGATATAGTTGGTTGTTTTTTTAGCTTGCCTAATCCCTTTAGAAAGAATGAAAGCGAGATTTATGATTCATTGGAGGCATTCATAATCCTATTAGAAAAAGAACATCAAGGGAAAGGTTTAGGTTGGTTGTTAACTCTATACTCAGGAAAAGAAGCTTGGGATAATAATATAAGTTATAATTCATCTCCAATAGAAAAAAATGTAAAACATAGCATTAGAATTGCGAAAAAATATGGCCAAAAACATAAGAGAACGCATCTAATTCTGGAGTATTCAATATAAAATTTCCTTTTTGTATAAAAGATTTCACGGAAATTAGAAAAGAAATAAAATCATTTATTTAGCGTCTAATCAGACTCACATTTTTTGATTAAAATGAATTAAAATTATAAGCTAAACTTGATTAAAACAACTAATTTATATTCACATATTATTTATATTTATTTAAATGATTTAACAACTACTTTTAGTGATAAAGCAGAGAATTAATTTCGTAATTAGTGAATTATAGAGGTATAGAAGTGCTACTGCAATCAACGGATACAGGAAGACTATTAATAATTTTTATCCCACAGTTAATTTTGGCTGGTTTATTTTTATTCCTTGCTATAAAGTTATTAAGACGTAACCAGCAGCGCCCCACACTTACTTTATGTATGCTTTACTTCCTTTCAGCTTCGGGCCTGATTTTTAATGCTCTACATGTAGTTTTAGCGGTGTTTCAACCAGAAAATGTTGCATTATTGTTAGTAATTTACTTTTTAAGTTACTTTGCTTTGCTTTTTTCACCAGTTTTTATCCTTACATTTATAATTAGCATACTTAGATTAGGAGATGTTTTTACAATTAAAAAGCAATTAATTATCACATTAATATATGGTTTCATAGTTTTTATCATTTTTTTTACTCCCAACGGAATTATATTCAGCGAACTGTGGCGTCCATCCTATAGTTGGGGTTTTTTAACTTTAGTGTATATTTCTCTAACGGTTTTTATTGTTTTACCAACAATATGGTATTCAAGGCGCCTAATTAAAACATTTCAAGATAAGATGTTAAAGAGGAAACTAATCATCTTTATCATTGGTATTTATGGAATGCTTTCTTCAATTTACGGGACAGTTCTTTATTTAACCTGGCAAAACTCTTTATTTAGCTCTCTGTGGAGTATAATTACCACTTTTGTTATAATTCCCTCTGCAATTTTTATATATTATGGAATCGGGCGGGAATTGTAAGAAGGAGTTAAAAGAATGTAATCTGTTTCTTCCGACATATTTTTAATAGAATACTGAAAAAGAGTATTTAAATAGGAAATCTTTCATATTGGAATTGGATAAGAGTATATGTAATTAACATGTATGATATTGATCATATTGCATCATTAAGTGATGTTCCAGATAATATCTCTAACCTTTTAACGGAGTTAAAAGAATTTAAAGATAGTTTCAAAATAGAGATAGAATACTGTAAAGGTAGGTACGAAATCACATTACATGAGTCAAATTTTAATCGTGAACTTAACACTACAAGATGTATATTAATACAGATATCTGAAAATCCATGCTCGTATTCCATTGATTTGTTTACAAAACTACTGCAAAATTCGGGTAATAAAGATTTAAAAAAAATTTACGAGATAGAAGTAGAAGGAGAAAACGATTTTAGATTAATTAAACAAGATGTAAAACATTTAATCGAGGGTAAAAAAGGAGCTACTCATTCTTCAAATTATCCATTATAAGGTTTTTCTAACAAAAATACTAATTTCTTACGGAAGGAACCGTTGTATTTAGTTAAAAATCAAAAGATTAAATTCTTTTTTCTTATTTAGCTGGTTCAATTAAAGTGAGGTAGAAAATTAAGATCAGAGCTAAAAAAATAGACTTCCAAAACTTACTAATACGTAGCCTAACGCAAATAGGACCGCAAACCCTACGATTGTAAGAAAAATTGTATAAATTTTAAAGAAATCCATTTTCATTTCCCCCATGATCCGTTATTCACTCTATTCTACCGAAATAGATTATTTAAAAGTTATGAATATAGGAGGGACGATTATAAATTTAACATACAAATTATTTAAAACTTATTAAATTAACAGTAATTAATGACCGACATAATAGTACCGTTTAATCCGACTTCAATTAATCCTATTGAAGAATTTACAGTAGTAGGACAAAGTAAAATTCATGGATTTGGATTGTTTGCAAAAAAATTAATTCCTAAAGGAACGGTTTGGTGGTACGCTCGTGAGGAAGATGTGATGATTATTACTAAAGAACAATTCCTTACGCTTGATTCCTCCGTTAAATCGCCGCAAATGGAGGAATTTATGAACATCTTACTCATTTATTCGTATTACGAGCGTGATATCGATGCAATAGTTTTCTGTTTGGATAATTCTAGATATCTTAATCATTCTACCAATCCTAACTCTGGAATATCTGAAGATGAATCCACTTTCTGCTCAGTAGCTCTACGAGATATTCAAATCGGAGAAGAAATAACTGAAGATTACTCAGAATATACGATCTGTAATTGGTTAAAAAAGTATAATACGTTTTTTGATCCAACCTGTTGGTAATGATAAATTTGTGTAATGGGTAATGAAAATTTAAATATTTTAACATCGAAAATAAATTAATTAACTAAATTTTTGAAGATAACATAAAAGGGGATTAAATGGTGAATAAAAAATATATCTTAGGGATAAGTATTATAGCAGTCATTCTAACTGCGGGAATAATCTCTGCTGTAATTATATTCCAGCCTCAAAATGAAGAAACTCTGGATTCAAGAATAAGTAGATTGATGTCACAGGGGCATATCCCTTCTTTCGCTGCGGGTATAGTTATTAACGATACTTTAATTTGGTCCAAAGGTTTTGGTGACCAATCTGACTTAGATACTGTCTATATGATTGGTTCAGTAACAAAAATGTTTACAGCAACAGCCATAATGCAACTATATGATAATGGTTCGCTTGATCTGGACACTAATATTAATGATTACATTCCGTTCAATGTTACGCATCCGAGCTATCCAGGCACTCCAATAACACCGCGATTGCTTTTAACTCATAGATCCGGAATAAGCGATGATGTTTCTGACAATGAACTCTGGGATTTTGATTGGGAGATGCTTAATTGGACTAACAATAATTTAGGAACAACTTTCCCACTCTGGTTTTCACGTCCTACATTAGGGGAATTCTTAAATGGGTCCTTAAATCCTGCTGGTCCTTATTATGTTTCAGATAACTGGGATACACAACCTGGTGGAACAGAAAGGCATTATTCAAACACAGGATTTCT
>JAEOTS010000061.1 GCA_016839745.1 Promethearchaeota archaeon | reverse complement strand
TCCCAATTAAAGTAATAAGTAAAAATACTTATTAAAAAGCTTCGATAAATGAACTCTTCTACAAACGCCGAGAGAGGAAAAAGTAAAATTAACATAAGTAACTTTTTGTAAGAGAACTCCCTGACAAAAAATTGAAATATATCATCTCCTCTCTCAATTTTAGAGGTCTTCAACTTTTTCGTAAAGTAGATCTTGATAACGATTAATTTTAAAATAGTTATTGAGAAATAGAGCAAAATTAAAAAAAAATCGTGGTTGTGTTTTATTCCTACTAAACTATTAAATGGAATAAAGAATGGGGGTGTTATTCCTCTTGACGAAAGGATAATATATGAATATAAATAAATTGGAATTACAAGAAAAAGGTAATATTGATATCTTTCATTGATACTTAATCCTTGCTTTTTTTTTTGTGTAATTATAATAAAGATTAGAACTGTAGCGATAACAGCGATTAGAACCAGAATTAAAATGTTCTGAGACGTTGAGTAAACAAACCAAAAAACAATAATCAGAACGACAATAAAATTATAGATAAGATATTCCTTTATTTTTTTTTCGATAGACCTTCCGCTGTATACCATTAGAATTTTAAGTTCTTATCTTATTTAAGACTTTTTAGTTACTGAACTTCCCAAATCTTTATCGTTTTATCATTTGAACCACTGATGATATATTTATTATCTGGAGACAGAGCTACTGAATTTACCTCTTTTCTATGCCCTTCGAAAGTCTTTATAAGGTTTCCTGTTGAGAATTCCCACAATTTAACATCCTTATCGAACGAACCACTAACTACATAATTATTATCGGCAGAAATATCTACAGATAAAACGTAAAAGGTATGTCCTTCCAGTGTCCTTACGAGGTTTCCTGTCGAAATTTCCCACACTTTAATGGATTTATCGTTTGAGCTACTGATTATATTTTTCCCATCAGGAGAGAAAGCAACTGAAGTAATGGGTTTTAGATTGTCCCCAATTGTATTAACTAACTCCCCATTAGTAAGATTCCAGATTTTTATAGTCTTATCGTTCGAGCCACTCGCGAGGTATTTATTGTCAGAAGATATTGCAACTGAACCTATTTCCTTTTTATGCCCCTTAATCGTCCTCACAAGCTTTGCAGTCGATAATTCCCATACTTTAATATCCTTATCGAAAGAACTGCTTACAACATAATTATTATCAGCAGAAATATCTACAGATAAAACGTAAAAAGTATGTCCTTCGAGTGTTTGAATTAGTTTACCTGTATTTAATTCCCATACTTTAACAGATTTATCGTTCGAGCCGCTGATTACATAATTCCCATCAGGAGACACAACAACTGAATTTACATGTTTTTTATGCCCTGTGAGGGTTCTTACAAGTTTACCCGAGAATAATTCCCAAATTTTAATCGTTTTGTCTTTTGAGCCACTTACAATATATTTCATATCAGGAGAGAACGCTACTGAAGTCACTCCCATTAAATGTCCTTTAAGAGTATTGGTCTGTATAACTTTTTCAACAACATCAGGAGCTTTGACTATCACTGCTTCTTCCACGATTTCTTCCTCCTCAAGCATTTTTACTGGAGGAATACTTACCTCCTCTTCTACCACTTTTTCTTCTTCAGGAATTATTTCCGGAACAACTACTTCCTCCTCTAAGGCTTCTACTTCTTCATGTAATTCTTCTGGAGCAACTACATCCTCTTCTAAGACTTCTACTTCTTCCGGTATTTCTTCTGGGACAATTACTTCCTCTTCTAAGATTGGTTCTTCTTCTGGTTTTCCTTCCGGAGCAACAAATTCCTCTTCTACGATTTCTTTCGCTTCAAGCAGTTCTATTGGAATAATATCTGCTTCCTCTTCTAAGAGTTCTGCTTCTTCAGATATTTCTTCTGGAGTTACTACTTCCTCATCTACAGTTTCTTCTGCAGGAATTATTACCTCTTCTTTCACCACTTTTTCCTTTTCAAGTATTTCTTCTGGAATAACCACTTCTTTTTCCAAGAGCTCATCTTCAACCGATAATTCTACTAGCGGTTTTACAATTTCTTCTTCCTCTTTAAAAGATTCCACTTTTTCTTTTTCCACTGGAGCGATTAATTCTCGTTCTATTTCAGGCACTCTATACTTTTCTCGCTTAAGAGCTTTAGCTCTCGAAGATCTGACTCTCATAAAAAGCATAATGGCTAGAATCGCAACACCACCTATGACTGACACAATTCCAATTATTAGTTGTAAGGGTATTTCGGGAGGAAGAGGAGGATTTCCTCCATTTTCTTGTAAATCAACAATATCTTGTGTGTTACCGTTAAATATGTTATTTAAAACTACATTGGAATGTCCACTTTCTATATAAATACCATTTTGATTGTTATTAATTGTATTTAATTCAATTGTATTTAGATTGCTTGTTTCTAAATATATTCCATTATAATTGGCACCTATGGTGTTACTTCTAATGCTATTACTATGACTATTATAGAAATAAATACCATAATAGTCGTCGTTGTTTAAGTAATTATCCGAAATGGTGTTGTAATAGCTATTCCATAGACCTATACCCATATTAATGTTGTTTATTACATCGTTTTCCATTATATTATTATTATCGCAAGATTCTAAGCAAATTGCCCATCCATTACTTTCTACCAAGTTTTTCGAGATATTACTATTATAAACGTACCATAAACCAATCCCATATTCTGCGTTGTTGCTTGCAGAATTATCTGAAATGTGTATATTTATACCATCCCAATAAAATATCCCTATTGAGTTGCTATTTATAGTATTTCCTGTAATGTTACTATAATTACAACCACCGAAAGATATCCCATCCCACGCGTTATTGTTTGCTATATTATTTAAAATCAAACTGTTATAACTATCAACTAAGTTGATACCATTTTCAGAATTGGAAGTTGCTGTGTTTCCTGAAATATCGTTTACGGTGCAATTATCTAAATATATCCCAATACGAGAGTTCTGATTTGCTGTATTACCTAAAATATCATTATAATTACAATTCCATAAACCTAAACCTAGATCACCATTAGAATTTATCGTATTATTCAAAATTGTATTATAATTACAATCCCCTATAGAGATTCCTGGATTACTGTTAGAATTTACAGTATTATTCGAAATAGTATTATAATTCGAATTTCCTATTCCCATTCCAGCTTCACCGTTTGAATTTACTATATTATTTGTAATTGTAATATAATTACAAAACCCATAACCTATTCCAGAACCAGTGTTCGAATTTACTATATTATTTAAAATTGAGATATTGTTACTACTTCCAAAGGCTATACCTACCAATGAATTAAAGCTCGCATTGTTTCTTGAAACTGTAATATTATTACAGTTCAGTAATCCTATTCCTTGTTCGCCATTAAAAGTTGCTACATTATCTGAGATTGTATTATTATTACCGTTTCCTACCCCTATTCCATAACCCTCGTTGGAATATGCAGTATTATTTAAAATTGAGTTATGATTACTATTATTTAAACCGAAACCCCCTATAAAATTGCCAGTTACATTATTTCCTAATATTAAATTTGAATTACTCTCAATTAAGCCTATCCCTACATAGCTGTTATTCAAAGCCTTGTTATTAATTATTTGTGAATTGTTAACATTTCCTAAAAAAATTCCAGTTATATTTGCTTTCGATACTGTGCAATTATTAATTATGAAATACATGTTGGAATTTTGTATACTAATGCAATATTCAAAATTGTTGTCAACATCAATCGTTACATTCTCGATAATGTAAGGATTAGCTTGCGTCCCATTACCACCTCCAAACCATGCCTCTCCTTCAACCCAGGTCCAATTATTAACTCCCATATCATTAATTTCAATCGGGGATGTCAATTCCCAATAGTTTGAGCCTTTTAAGTTTCTTGGGGTGTTCCTTACTTCACTATCATTAATAGAATTAGGAGGGTTAAAACTGACATTAATCTGAGGTAAACTAAATAGAATTAGTGTACAAACTCCTAAAAGATTAAGTAGAATGATTTTATTTCTTTTAATGCTCATATTTTCTCCTCTATATGTCTTATGTACTTGTTAAAATAGTATTTAAATCTAATGACATAATTTACCACCACATTTTAGATTATTACACCTAAATTATAGATTAAGAAATAGCTAGCTTTTTATTTTTAGCGTGTAAATTAGGATTTTAATCCACTTGGGTGGGAAGTGTATAATGTAAAGCTAGGGTGATTATTTATGTTTAATAAATGTTCCTTTATTGTATTCATTAAAAGCAATTCTTAATTCTTCTTCCGTATTCATAACAATCGGACCTTGCCACGCGACAGGTTCCCCTATTGGCTTACCAGATATCAAAAGAAATCTAACGGGTTTATCTTTAGTTTGAATTAAAGCTTCGTCCCCCTCTCGATAAATTACAAGGTGCTCTGCACCAACAATTTCATTCTTGATTGGATCATAAATCGCCTCTCCTTCTATAACATACGCAAAAACATTATGAGTATTATCTATTGTGTGTCTAAATTCAGAATTTGGCTCTATAGAAACATCTAGATATTCTGGATCAGTTACAATATCTTGCACGGGTCCTTTGACGCCATTTATTTCCCCACAAATTATTTTTACTTTCACGCTATCGTTTACGATAACTTCGGGAATCTGTTCTTTTGTTATATCTCGATAGCGGGGGTCCATCATTTTATGAGACGCAGGAAGATTTGCCCACAATTGAAAGCCAGCTAAGACAGGATCATCTACATTTTTCTTCGGCATCTCTTGATGTATTATCCCGCTCCCAGCGGTCATCCACTGAACATCACCAGCTCCAATAACTCCACTATTGCCCATACTATCTCCATGCTCAACTTGCCCATGAAGCATATAAGTAATCGTTTCGATTCCTCGATGAGGGTGCCATGGAAATCCTGCTAAATAATCGTTCGGATCATCTGAACGGAAATCGTCTAAAAGTAAAAATGGATCTAATGATGGATCAGAATATCCAAACGCTCGTTTCAACCTAACTCCCGCTCCCTCCATTGTTGCTCTACTTTTTAAAGTTACACTTACTTCTCGGATTTTTGACATAAGTTATCTCTCTTATTTAGTATTTTTCCTATTGTACTAAGTTTACATATCTAAACTCAAGTAATAAAAAGTTTTTATTATAAATCATAATGTAATCTCCCCACAAATATTGAATTAATAAATTATTGCTCATAATAAATAAGAAGAGATTTGATAAGTTAGGTTTTTAAGAATACTTATGAGTTAGGTTTTTAAGAATTCTTGATTGATTTTTTTAGAGAGAGTTGATTTCTAACTAAAGATGATTAAGGAACAAGAAATTTTAAATAATTTTAAATAATTTAAGAAACGTACTCGTTTTCAGCTTTAGTATCTTGGTTCTGAGATTTTTTGTCATCTGTTTCAACCTCAACGGTGATTTCTTCCTTAGGTATTTCCTCTTTAATTTCCTCAATTTGCTTCTGCTGTTCTTCCTCGACAGGTTCAGGCTCTGGTGGTTTAGGTTCCTTGGAGATTATAACTTTAGCATAACGTAATATAGCATTATCTATTTTCCAACCGTCTTGAATGATTTCTATAATCGAATTATTAGGAAGATCATCTCTTTCTAGAGAACTCAACGCTTCATGGTTAGAATAGTCAAAAGGATCGTTAATTTTGACGTTAATTGGTTCTGCTTTGTGAAATTTTAAAATGCCCATGAATTGGTCATAGAATTGCTTTAAAAAAGCTTGATTTTCATCGTCGCCGTCTAGCGCTTTTTTAAAGGAATCATACAAAGGTAGAAATGATTTTAAAGTGTAACCTATGTATTCTTTTCTTAAATTTTGCCGGTTTTTATTCCATCGTTTTTGAGCGTTATCAAACTCAGCTTGAAGTCTCATGTGTTTACTTTTCCAATTTTCACTTTCTTTTTGATGCTTAGCGAGGAGTTCTTTATCTTTTTTATTATTTTCTTTAAGGACATTATACTTCGAGATGAGGTCATCAAGATCAAGGTATTCGAGAACTTTCTGTTCTTCACCCTCTAGAAGTTTAACATCTTGCTCTTCTTCTTCCTCTTTAGTTTTACTTAAATCTCCTTCTTTAGATTCCATATTCTCTTCCTTAGATGATTTCGTTTTATCCTTTTTTGTCGATTCATCGCTCATTTTTTCTTTATCCTTCTTTTTTCGAGTCATTTTTGCTGACAATAAATATTCAATAAGTTTTTTTTACATTTAATTCGTAAAAATTGTATGTTTTAATGTGTTAGGGTAATTTAAGTAAATTATAATAAAATAAAATTTTTATCATTTTTCGTGATTTATAGATCATTATAAGAAAAATTTAATTTTAAGGATAAATTATTATTATAATAGAATGTACTCAGAAAAAAATAACTTAATCGAATGAATTTAGTGATTATTTATTATGAGTGAAGAAAGTAAACCAAAGAGAAAAGAAAAGATTATTGGAATCGATTTAGGGACATCTAATAGCGCGTGTGCGGTTTTAAGCGGCACTGGTCAACCTGAAATTGTTCCTGCTGCCGAAGGACGAACTTTAGGGGGCAAGGCATTTCCTTCATATGTAGCATTTGATGAGAGTGGTAGAAAAATTGTAGGTGAACCAGCTAGAAGGCAAGCAGTATCTAATCCTGATGGGACAGTTACAGCAATTAAGCGTAAAATGGGCTTATCGTATAAGGCTAAAATAAAAGTTGGAGCTGAATGGAAAGAATTTGCCCCAGAAGAGATTTCTGCGATGATCCTCAAGAAAATAAAAAACGACGCAAGTGCATATCTTGGTCAAGAAGTAAAAAAAGCTGTTATTACAGTTCCTGCTTACTTCAACGATGCCCAAAGAACAGCCACTAAGAACGCTGGTGAGATCGCTGGTCTTGAGGTTGTACGGATGATTAACGAGCCTACAGCAGCGTGTTTAGCTTACGGTCTCGATAAAGATACAAAAAATAAATTATTAAAGATTTGCGTTTTAGACTTAGGAGGTGGAACCTTCGACATCACTATTATGGAGTACGGAGAAGGAGTAGTTGAAGTTCTGTCTACTGCGGGAGATACTCAATTGGGCGGAACTGACATGGATAACGCGATTATAGATTGGGTATCTGGTAACTTTCAAAAGAGAGAGGGGATCGATCTTAAGGGAGACAGTAAAGCAATGATTAGAATTAAAGATGCTGCTGAGAAAGCAAAAATCGAATTATCTACCGCTCTAAATACTCAAATTAACTTACCTTATATTACTCAAAAAGATGGAAACCCAGTTCATATCGAAGTTGAATTGACAAGAGCAAATTTAGAACAGTTAATTGAACCAACTTTAAGAAGACTAGATCCTATTATGAAGAGAGCTATTTCCGATGCTAAAATGCCAGCAAGTAGCGTAGACAAAGTAATTTTAGTTGGTGGTCCAACAAGAATGCCTTCTGTTCAGAAGAGATTTAAAGATTTCTTTGGTAAAGAACCAGAACATTCAGTTGATCCTATGGAATGCGTTGCAATTGGAGCTGCAATTCAAGGGGGAATAATAGCTGGTGATGTTGATGATCTTCTATTATTAGATGTCACACCTCTTTCCTTAGGAGTTGAAACTTTAGGAGGGGTCTTTACTAAACTAATAGAGAGAAACTCTACCATACCAACAGAGAAACAACAAATTTTTAGTACTGCTGCAGATAATCAACCAGCTGTCACAATTAATGTATTGCAAGGAGAGAGAGCAATGGCAAAAGATAATATCCCATTAGGTATGTTTCACCTTACGGGTATACCACCTGCGCCTCGAGGAATTCCGCAAATAGAAGTGAAATTTTCGATCGATGCAGACGGTATTGTTCACGTCACTGCCAAAGATTTAGGGACTGGTAAAGAAACAGGTATTACAGTTACAGGAGCAAAAGGCTTAACGCCGGAAGAAATTGAAGAGAAAGTAAGAAACGCCGAACAATTTGAAGAGGAAGATCAAAAAATCAAAGAATTAATCGAAGCTAAAAATAACGCAGATTCGATGATCTACCAGACTAGAAAATTAATGGAAGAGAACAAGGATAAGCTCGAAGAAAATGAGAAAACCGAGATAGAAGGGGCTCTTAAATCTCTTGAAGAAGATATTAAAACAGACGACCTTCAGAGAATTAAATTGGGAGTAGAAAATCTTCAAAAATCAATGCATGGCTTCTCTCAAAGGATTTATTCGCAGCAATCTCAAGACCAAGTGTATCAGCAAGCAGCTCAACAGGCCCAACAAGCAGCGAGTGGAATGGGAGGTATGCCTCCGGGAGGAATGGGCGGAGTCCCACCTGGTGATATGGGTGGTGCTGGTGCTGGTGGAGCATCATATAAAGCGGAGCAAGATAAAAAGAAGAAAGACAAGAAACGTGTTGTAGACGTAGATTGGGAAGAATCTGACGAATAAAATCCCGCTGTTACGTGAAATTACTCTATTTTATTTCTTTTTCTTATATTTTGAGTTCCTTATAAGTATTATTTTTTAAAAGTTTAAATATTTCTTGTTAGATATCCTATCACCTAAAAAGATAAATTTCATAATTAATTCTAGTAAATAGAATTTTAACTTATCAGAGATCATAACGTGGCAATTAGATAATGAGTTCAAATAAAAAGCGAGATTACTACGAAGTATTAGGAGTAGATAAGAATGCGAGCGAAAACGATATTAAACTTGCGTACAGGCGTTTAGCAAGGCAACTCCATCCAGATCTTAATAAGACTGATCCTAAAGCTAAGGAAAAGTTTATCGAACTTCAAGAAGCTTACGAAGTCCTAAGCGATGCAAACAAACGAAATAATTACGATAGATACGGTTTTAGTGGCGTTGATGTTGATATGAGTAGTTTTATGAGAGGAGGAATCCCGGGTATTGATGAATTACTCAGATCAATATTTGGAGGGGGCATGTTTGGAGGAGATGATTTTGGATTTGGAAGCATTTTTGGCTCCCGAGGTAGGGCAAGATCAGCCCCTCGGCGAGAAGTAGGGCAAGATATCGAAGATTTTGTAGAGATTACTTTCGAAGAAGCGATGTTTGGTTCGAAAAAGGACGTAGTTATTCAAAGATACACACCTTGCGACGAGTGCGAGGGAACTGGTGCTGAGGATCCTTCAAGTATAAAGACATGTACAGAATGCCAAGGTTCAGGTAGAGTGAGAAAAATGACTCAATCTGGATTCGGTACAATCATTCGTGAAGCTGAATGCTATACTTGTAATGGTACAGGCAAAATTATTAAGAAGAAGTGTCCAGTATGTAACGGGAGAAAAGTAGTTGCTGAAACTAAAACAATTCACGTAAAGACTCCTCCTGGTGTAGAAAATGGCGTCCATTTAAAAGTTCAAGGCGCAGGTCACATCCCATCTAGCAGAGCTATTCCAGGTGATCTCTATTTAGGTATAAGAGTTGAAGAAAACGACCAATTTATACGTCGTGGAAACGATCTTTTTACTCAAATTGACATTGATATCGTTACTGCTATTTTAGGTGGAGAACTAAATGTTCCAACTTTAGATTATAAAAATGAAAAATTAACCGAAAAGGAATTAAAAATACCCCCGGGAACCCAACATGGGACGGAATTTAGAATTAAAAATAGGGGGGCTATGTATCTAAGGGGAAAAGGAAAAGGGGATCAATACGTAGTAGTTACTGTTGAAATTCCGAAAAAAGTAACTGAAGAACAGAGAAAATTATTAGAGAAATTTAAAGGGCTAAATTAGCTGCAACTACTCTTTTTTAAGTCTATGTTGATTGGCAAGAGTGAGTTCAATAGCTTTTACTTCAGCTCTGGATTTGATTCTTGTGTTACGTTGTAAATGTTCTAGAATCTTTTTTTCATTGTATCCCATATTGTATAGTTGTTTAAAATTCTCAACTGCTTGTTCGTTGAGAAATATATACCGTGTATTCAGAAACACTACTAACCATTTTTTCTTTTTCTGATTTTTAGATAACGAGAATAGAATATTCCTAACGTCGTCTAAAGGACGCTCCAATTTATGAGAAATTTCTTTGTCGCTTATAATTGGATATTCTCGAATTATTTTTAGAAGTCTTTTCTTAGAAGAAAGTGAAATTAAAAAAAATACTAAGTATACTACGAAAACAAAACTTGCCAGGTATATTCCCCATAATCGATTATAAAAATAAATAATTAATATAATTCCTAATATGACATAAAATATGCTTGTCTTAAGGTACTTTTTCAATTTCGATATAGGAGTCACCTTACGGTAGTTTCAATTAATGGTGATTTTAGCTTATTCCTTTCTTTTTTATTTACAGGAGACCTAATGTCTTGTATCGCACTTTCAATAGTTTCAAGTTTTATTGAATACTTTTCGAAGAGCTCGGTAAAACTGTTTATATCGATATCGTTATTCTCATAGAGAATTTTTAATTGTTTTATAGTTCGACCGATACCTGCTTTACTGTTTTTTAACTCTTCTACTTTACTAAAATTTACCAAAACATCAGCCATTAAATTCTTATAACGTAAATAAGCGTCAAAATTAAGATCTGTTTGTTTGTATACGGTTAAGTAACTAATTGTTCTTGGAATAAATGGGGCCAGATTTTCAGGAACGATTATAAGTGGTTCCGGATCTTGAATTTCCAATGCTTCGCTATCGTCTATAAGCTCCGTGTCGTTTTCTATAATATAATCATTTACTATTGACAAATTGTTTATTATGCAATCTTTCTCAAAAGGGTATAGTTTTTCTTCTTGTAGCATGTTTTCCCATAAATCTTCTGCTTTGTGGTAGTAATAGTTTGCTTTCTTCTGTATTTTTTCTAATCTTTCCTCATTTTTTTCCTCAGGTGATAATATAAATAAGGATTTGGCTTTCAAATGGCACGCTCTACCTATGTCATACTGATATTGAGCTTTATACTGATTTTCCTTGATTTTATCGGATCTCTGAACAAATGCTAATCGTTTGGTCAAAGCGCTCAATCCTGCTGATAATTTCGCTGCCATTGAATAATTTCTTTTATTTTCTTCACTTGTAGTAGCAAGAGCTTGGGCGAGTATTCGAGATTCTTCAGAATTTAATTCAAGATTCTCAACAGATAATGTAGACCCCCTATCCTCTTGCCTAGTACATGCTGCACTGAAATAGGCAGCAGTTTTATACATCTTACTACATTCTACCATAGCTACTATTGCATTTTCCATTAAATTTTCTGCTTCGTATTTTTTAGAAAGATAAGAATACGCTAGTGCTGAAACCCATAACACGCGCGAACATTCGAATATTAAATCCCAGATTCTAATTTCTTTTTTATCTAAAGGATCATAGAAAGTATTAGAAATGTCTAGTTCTTTAAGGATCTTAATTTGACTTTGGGTTTTATAATTCACATTTAAGATTTTTATATAATCTAAAATATAATTAAGCTCAGAAGAGGAAAACTCTTTATTTTTCCATAGTGCTTGTTCTAAATTTTTAATTTTATAATGTAAAAAACGAATTTTTTGCATTGTAACTAAAGGGAAAAAGGTTTTCAGAATTGATGGACTGCTTTTCGGTTTTTTTTTTTGACCTGATTTTATATCAATTCCATGACTGGCTCTCTTTGTCAACTTACCATCAATATCCTGCGTTTTAACAGCTCGTTTTTGAGGATATTCCTTCATTTTTAATTTTGATGAAACAGAAACTTTTTTTAGTTTTGAGTCGTGTGGTATTTTAATTTCTTTCTTCTGTTTAAGGGGTTTTATTTCTGCTATATCTTCTTCTCTTTCGGATATCCTCATACTCTCAAGATATTTGATCGCAATATCGATGTACCTTTTTGCATTCGATATTTCAATACCCTTTATTCTGGAAATATCTTCTACATTAGATGAAGCGAGTTTTTTTATAGAATTTATAGAAATCTTATGTTGGTTCCTTCCAAAGAGCATTAAATCGCAAGTTTTCGTTTCTGCACTTGAGATTTCTTTAGGTTTATCTTTTTTAATAATACTTTGGATTCTTTCTCTTGTCCTCATACTCTTTAGGTGCTTCTTAGCGAGTTCAATGTAACTTATCGCGTTATTAACTCCAATACCATCTATTTTAATCAAATCTTCGACAGAAGAGGATGCGAGTTTTTCTATCGAGTTTATTCCTTTTTGCTTCATTCTTTCTGCATTTAATAAACCGATACCATTTGCTATTTGCATAATTGAGTGCATTATTAATCACATAATATTGACTTCAATACCTATATTATATTTATTCAATAGTTCATTTTAAACTTAATCATCCTTCTAACAAATTTGGAATCAAGAAAATATGTTTTGTTATAACAAAAGGTAAGCTAGCTGATAACAATCTGGGTATAACTTAATTCATCCCGAAATTGTCAGTTTTCAATTAAATATATTAATAAATCTAAGAAAATAGTCTAAGAAAATTAACTAAGAAAACAATCTTTATATGATTATGAACGCATATCTAAACCTTACTATGAATGGAAAGTGATCATTGGATTACATTATTGTCATATGATTTATAAATAAAGTTTTCTTTATTTTCTTTTGAAATTGAATTTTAAATCAATTTTAAAGATAATTCATACTAATTATTAGCAGTTATGAAGAAAAGGTGCCGAAAAGAAATAGAAAAACATTATTACTTCTAGTGTTTTTAGGGCTTATAATATATCTATACGGATTTACGTTTTATCACCCAAATGTTAGAGCAAGTGAGAATTATCAAATAAGAATGCTTCATAATACAAACATAGCCTTATATAATGGTCCTGGAGCGGCTCGTAAATGTATCATCGCCATGACAAAATGTTTTGAGTGGATGGGTTGCAACGTTATTAATATCACTGGCGATGATATTATTGGAGGAGGTTTAGATGATTTCGATGTTCTCGCTTGGCCTGGAGGTGATTATGTCTCATATTGGGAGTTAGGTTTGGAAGGTAAGATTAAAATTCAAAATTTTATAAGCAAGGGGGGTGGATATTTTGGAATATGTGCTGGGGCATGGTATGCTTCTGATTATATGATTTGGAAGGCTGATCCTGTTTTTCCACCACCTACATATAAGATAGAGGGAGATCAATTAAATTTAGATTTGTTTAGTGGAGTTGCAGTTGGACCTATAGAGGAGATTACTCCATTTTATACAGGTAATATGACCAGAATCGATATTATTAACCACACTCATCCCATTACAAAGTCCATGCCTAACTACATGCAGATCGTATATATTGGAGGTCCTGAACTCATACCATATGAAGATGCTAATGTATCAATCCTAGGCACATATAGCGCGACTGAAACACCTGCAATTGTTGCTTTCGAATATGGGAATGGGAGAGTTTTTCTAAGCGGTCCTCATGCAGAATTCGAGGAAGATAGCGAGAGAGACGGTATTCCGATTAATTACACTATAGAGCGGTCTGATGAGGGATCAGATTGGCCTTTATTGTTAGAAGCGATGAAGTGGATCGCGAAGATAACAGATTTAACTATAAGTTCATTTGGACTTATTGAGATTTTTAGTATCGGAATCATAACAGAATTAGCACTAATTTGGCACTTGACCAGAAAAAAGCTATAATTTGATTTATGTTTTAGATTTAGTTTCTTTTATTTGTTGCTTATTAATATTGCTTCTTTTCTCAGGATTTCTTATTTTTTCAATAACATTCTCAACTGTTACGAGTTTGGTTGAATATTTTTCAAAAAGATAAGTAAACTCACTGATATCAATATCATTATTATCATACAAAACTCTCAATTGTTTCAATGTTCGACCGATTCCTGCTTTCTTATTTTTTAATTCTTCCATTTTGTTATAAACAACCGAAATTTCTGAGAGTAGATCTTTATAACGTCTATAAGCGGAAAAATTGAGATCTCTTGGTTTGTATTGAGTCAGATAATTAGTAGTCCTTGGTAAAAATGGTGCTATATTTTCTGGGACTATGATTAGTGGCTCCGGATCTTGAATTTTCATGGCTTCATCTTCTTCTATAATTTCAACATCGTTTTCTATGATGTGTTCATTAACGATTGACAAATTAGCTTGTATGTTTTCCTTTTCATAATTTGAAAGTTCTTTTAAATTCACTAACATGTATTCCCATGTTTCTTCCGCTTTGTAAAAATAATAATTAGCTTTTTTCTGTATCTCTTCAATGCGTTCATGTTTTTCACTATCATCTGATATTTCTAACAATGATTTAGCTTTCAAATGACAAGCTTTGCCTATATCGTAATTATATTGAGCTTTTAACTGTTTTTTCTTTACTATATCATATCTCTTTAAAAAGTACAATCTTTTTGTTAATGCACTTAATCCAGCACATAGATTTGATGCCATTGATAGGTTTTCTTTTTGTTCTTCGCGTATAGCAGCGAGATTTTGAGCGAGAATTCGAGATTCCTCAGAATTTAGTTCAAGATTTCCAGCTGACAATGTAGTTCCCCTGGTTTCTTGGCGAGTACACGCCGCGCTAAAATATGCTGCAGCCTTATACATTTTACTACATTCTACCATCGCTACTATCGCGTTTTTCAAAATACCTTCAGATTCAAATTTTTTAGAAAGATAAGAACATGCTTGTGCCGCTACCCATAATACCCGTGCACATTCAAACATTAAATCCCATATTTCTATCTTTTTCTTTTCAAGGGGATCAGAAAAAGAGGGAGTAATATCTAATTCTTTTATGATTTTTATTTGGCTCTGAGTTTTGTAATTAATATTTAAGATATCTATATAATCTACAATAGAATCAAGATCGTCGAATGAGAAATCTTCATTTTTTTGCATTGCCACTTCTAAATGTTTAATTTTAAAATGGAAAAAACGAATCTTTTGTATTGTTTCTGGAGAGAAAAATGTTCTAAGTAACGGTTTTTTCATTCTTGGTTCTTCTATAATTTTTGTACTATGTTTATATGTAATTTTTTGATCTATTTGCCTTAATTGCTGTTTTTTGTGCGTTAATTGTTGCTTTTTGGCTGGTTGAGGTTCAATTTTTGATTTTATTTGATGAGATCCTATTTTTTTCATGGTTGACAAATTCTTCTTTTTTTCAACAAAATCTTTCTTCTTTTTTGATTTTTTTGTTGATTTTTTTGTTGACTTTTTTGTTGACTTTTTTGTTGGCTTTACCATTTCTGCCTTTGTGGGGGCAATTTTTTCTTTTTTTAATTGACTATTAGTGATAATTGGTACTCCAGGAATATTTTTTTCATTAGTTAGTTTCGAATTGTCTAATATTTCTTCCGAAATAGACGCCTCTGATTCACCCAAAAACTCTTCTAAACTAAGAGGGATTTGATTTTTTTCTTTTTTAATGGTCTTTTTCTCTCTTTCCCCTACATTTATATTATCATGATATTCTTGAACAATATCAAGACTCTTCTCAGAGAGTCTTGAAACATCTAATATCGCTTCTGAGCTAGTTGAGGACGGTCGTACCACTTCTTTAATAATATTTGCTCCTTTTTCTTTTTCTTTAATGGTTTCAAGATAGTTTTGGGCAGTATTAATATATCTTCTTGCAGTAGCGTTCCCAATACCATTAATTTTTAATAAATCTTCAACGTTCGATGACGCTAATATTTCTACGGAGTCTATCCCTTTCTGTTTCATTCTTTCTGCGGTTTTTTTTCCAATCCCATTAACCAACTGTATATCTAATGTCATAATAAATTCATATGAATACGTCCAATTTCGGTATGGTACATTATTCAATTCTTTTTTTTAAACTTAATTAAATAATTTCTGAAAAAATGGCTTTTCAGTAATTTATTTCATAATCTGACCTGATAAAATCAGAATTTTTTTTTTACGATTATTATTTATGTGTTTTTTTTCAACCCTTTTATTAATAGATTAATATTAATGTTAAATCTGTTAGGTTATTATTTAAATCTTTACTTTCTGGATAGGATTAATCCGTTTTTTAGATTAATCTAAAGTAAAGCTGTAATAATTTTTACAATCAATAAAAAGAATCTGTGTGTTAAAATATCATATAAAGCGGGGATTGTGAAAACAAAATAATATTTAGGTATTCAAAAACTGCTTATAAACTTTAGTTAAACTAAATGAATGAATTTAACATTATAATTTCAAGTTAGAAAAAGTAAAAATGGCAAGATAACTTGCCATTGTAGCAGCTATTAAAAACTGTTACTTTTAAACTGGCGATGTAACTCTTATCGAGAGTTGGGGATCTATTTCTGGGACATAGTTTTATGTGCCAGTATTACTAGGAATTCTTGCTCCGGTAAGAAGCAACCTGTCCATGTGGTACAGAAACACAGATCGACCCTTTTATCTAATTCTTTATCAGGCATTACACAGAACCAGTCTCCAATTATGTCTGGGACATGGTTACTTTCTAGCACGATTGGATGGCCATCGACTAATCGGAATCCGAGAACGTATTCCATATAAGGATGACAGAAAACTGCACATTTTTTATAAATTTCAACGTATTGATCAGGAAGATCTTTTTGTTTTATGACCATAAGGCCTCCTTGGAACTCATAACCACCGTATGATTCTACAACGACACTCCATTGGTCTAACCAATCTTGATCGATGCAGAGTGGTAAGGGTTCTGTTGGGAGAGTTTCACATATAATTTCTAGGGTACCTACTTCGGTGTCTAAACCACAGACAGCTCCACATTCTAGTACTGGAACGTCACCCGACCCAGAAATTACAGCATCCGAAAATTCTTCTTCAGAAGAAGATATTATTTCTTCCGACAGGTCCTCAGAACTCGATGGTTCTGAAGAGCTCTCTTCTGAAATTTTATTTTCCGGAACGAATGGTATATTAATATTCTCTTGTTCAATACCATTCTGCTCAGGTTCCCAAACTCCCAAAATAATGAGTCCAACTGAAAACGCTAAAGTAATAATAATAATCCCTGTAACAGCTTTAGAATAACTACCGTTGGTCTCTATATCGAGACTATGTTTGATGTTAGGATACATCACCAATTAATATATAGTCCTAAACTAATATATAAAGTTTACGGTAGCAGAATGTATACACAGAGCGATTTAAATTTTATAACAAAATATTCATTTTGGTACAAAATTGATTAATTATCTTAACTTTTTTTTCTATCTATGGGTATCAAAATTGAATAATCATATATTAATTATTATGAATATAATGAAAGATCAAATTCAGGGCCGAATTTTGTGGATGACATGTCTTTTCCTGAGCTAAGCTCCTCTAATAATATATGGCTGAATACGTAACAGTAAAAAACTTTTTGAATTCCTTTAAACAAAGTATCTTTAGAAATATATCCATCCCTATCAGGATAAGTTTGCTCATGTATTTCAAATTTAAAATTTTGGGGGTCTATTCTAAAATAAACTTCCTTAATTAGAAAATATTTTCTTATTTGGTTAAAAAATTGAAAGGTTCTATTGCCCTTAAGCGAGCTTAACGGTTTAGAAAATTTTTCTGATATTTGGGTTCGAATTGTTATATATACACAATTTTTATTCTTTGGTTTATAGATACTCATATTCTGGCTTTTTGGTCCTGAAGGAAAAGAAATTATGAATCCAAACTCAAAGTCAGAACTCTGTAATTTTTCTTTAAAGATACCCTCTTCTGATAAATATTCTTGAATTAGGCTTTCAAGATTGAGCTCTCTATTCGACATCTTTAATTATTAAATTAAAACTAGGATATAAATTTGGTTATTTTATGTAGTGTGGATTTAATATTAACTATATTAATATTTCATTTGATATGTTAACACACTAATTTTTATTATTGAATGTAAAAATTATTACAGCTTTACTTTAGATTAATCTAAAAAGCTGATTAATCCTATCCAGAAAGCATAGATTTAAATAATAACCTAACAGATTAAAATTAATATTAATCTATTAATAACAGGGTTGAAAAAAAACATATGAATAATAATCGTAAAAAAAAAATTCTGATTCTATCATTTCTTGGCATTTCATTATTTATCATAGCTGGTTTTATACAAACTGATGTTAAAATAATTAATAGAGATATCGTAGAAAATGAAGTTGGAAATAATGTAGGTCATCTAAAGGTTTCGGGATACGAAAGCCCAATTGAAATTAATGGAAGTGCGACAGGTGTTGGTGCACACAATTGGACTTGGGCTAAGGCACAATCATGGTGTACTGGAAATGGCACTGTGAGTGAGCCTTATATTATTGAAAATATTATTATAAATGGAGAAGGTTCAGCTCAAGGTATAGGGATTTATGAGTCTAGTGAATACTTTATCATTAGAAATTGTACATTCTACAATTCGAGAGAGAACGCAACGGATTCGGGAATAAAATTATTAGATGTTACTAATGGAAAAATAATAAATAGTTATTGTTTAAACAACACAATTGGAATATACCTGTTTGAAAGTAGCTATAACACCATAGCTGAAAACTTGTTATATAATAATAGTTATCACGGAATACAATTATATGATAGCTGTAGCTATAATACGATTTCAGACAATACCATGAATTACAATTATTATTATGGACTGTATCTTTCCAATTCAGACTCAACTGGTCTGACAAAGAGATGTACATATAACACCATCATCAAGAATAATTTAAGTAATAACGGGAATATAGGGCTCTTTATACATTATGGTGACAATAACAATATCACGGAAAACCTTGCAAGTTTTAATACTTTAAAAGGAATATTTGTTAAATGGTCTAATGCAAATGATATTTATAAAAATTACTTTCTTAATAATACGAATCATGCAGAGGACGAAGAACATGCTTTTCTTCCTTCCATCAATTACTGGAATAACACTGTTATTGGAAACTATTGGGATAACCACACGACAGCTGACGCAGATAGAAATGGAATTGATGATAATGAGTATACCTATATCGTTGGTGCTGCTAATCCTACTGATTATCTTCCAATTTATGGAGATCCATTCCACGATGGCAGTAAAATTCATATTGATGGCAACCAGGCAAGTGGAAATAAAAGCTGGACATGGAGTTCTACAAGAGCATGGTGTAGCGGTTCAGGTACTTCAGGTAACCCATATATAATTAGTGATTTGATAATTGACGCGGCGAATGACGGTAGTTGTATTTTAATCGGAAATTCGAGTGTCTATTTTACAATAGAAAATTCTAAACTTTTAAATTCAGGATCAAGTTCTATGGATGGAGGAATTAAATTAGATTCAGTTGATAACGCGCAATTGATTGGAAATAATTGTTCAAATAATCAGTGTGGAATTTCTTTATATTTAAGTGATAATAACGATATTATAGAGAATATATTACATGAAAATTATTACGGAGTCTGTTTGAATGATAGTGATTCTAACACTATTTCAGAAAACACTTTTGTTGATAACACTGAGTATGCTCTCGAAGAAAATAGTGTAGGTAATACGTTTGAAAATAATTATTGTATACCTCCTTTATCGATAATTGATGTTACATCCACTAATGCTAATGGCACATATAGGTTTGGGGATACAATTGAAATTACAATTGAATTTTCAGATATAGTATATGTAACAGGAACACCGCAACTTACTCTGGAGACAGGTGATAATGACGCAGTAGTTGATTACACTAGTGGAGATGCAACTAATATATTATCATTCAATTATACGGTCGCTTTGGACCATAATTCTACCGATCTTGATTATATTTCCACCAGCGCCTTGGATTTAAACAGTGGAACTATCAAAGGTATTGTTGGAAATGATGCTGATATAACGCTTCCAGTCCCAGGGAGCCCAGATTCTCTTGGTGGAAATAAAGATATAATTGTTGATGCTAGAACGCCATCTGTAAATAGTGTTAGTTCTACTAAACCAGATATTACACCATATACTACGGGAGAAGTAATTGATATAACAATAACCTTTTCAGAACCTGTATTTGTCACTGGTACTCCTACACTTTCTTTAGAAACAAATAGCATTCCAGATGGGATAGCATATTACACTAGCGGTAACGAAACAGCTACTCTCACATTCACTTACACAGTAGCTTTAGGACATTATTCAAGCGATCTTGATTATAATAGTACAAATGCCCTAAATGGAATAATTAAAGATTCAGATGAATTACTTGCTGATCTAACTCTTCCAGTGCCTGGAACTGCAGGTTCTTTAGGAGACAATAAAGATCTCTTAATAGATACCATAGATCCCTCCTCACCGAGTGGATTAGCTGCTGATCCATCCTCTTGGACAAACACAGACGATTTTGATCTAACCTGGTCAAATCCTGCAGATCTGTCTGGTATAGCTGGCGCATACTATAGATTGGATTCCGCTCCAACTTTTGATACAGACGGAACTTATCAAGCAGGTGCGGATATAACATCAATTACCGGAATTACTGTGGGAACTGATGGAGCTCATACCGTTTATGTATGGTTAAGAGACGCTGCTGGAAATGTTGATTATAACAACCGCGACTCTGTAGTATTATCCTTAGACACAACGGATCCCGCCTCACCGGGCGGATTAGCTGCTGATCCATCCTCTTGGACAAGCACAGACGATTTTGATCTTTCCTGGTCAAATCCTTCAGAAATGTCTGGTATAGCTGGTGCATACTATAAATTGGATTCTGCTCCGACCTTTGATACAGACGGAACTTATCAAGCAGGTGCGGGTATAACGTCAATTACCGGAATTACTGTAGGGTCTGATGGAGCTCATACCGTTTATGTATGGTTAAGAGATGTAGCTGGAAATGTTGATTATACTACCTATAACT
>JAEOTS010000011.1 GCA_016839745.1 Promethearchaeota archaeon | reverse complement strand
TCAGGACAGAAATTAAAGACTTCGTGAGATTATGGCACGAGAAAAAAAACCAGCCTATGACAACTAGGGGCTCTGTTCGGAGGATTCTTGACGATATCGAGAAATTAATATGTGGTGAAAGCTAATATCTATCTAATACTACGTATTTTGGTATCTGATCGTAAGTGACCGATTCCTCTTCGCATAAAATTGAGCTTGCAAAAAAGTTCGAAAACGGCGTGTATTTTTCGTGCGAGATGTGCGGTTCGTGCTGTCGCGGTTTTAAGGAAGGAGAAGTATATTTGTACCAAGACGACATTGATACGTTAGCGAAACACTTGAAAGTAAAAGGCACGTCGGGATTAAGAGATTTCGCGAAGAAGTACCTTAAAGTAGTAAACGATTCGTTTTTTTGGAAGAAGCCAGGAGCAGAGCGAGGGAAGACTTATCGATTTAAATCGCTTGGGTTTAGGTTTACGGGGGACGACGAGCACTGTCACTTTTTAATAGATAACAAGTGCACGGTTCACGAAGCCCGACCCTTCCAATGTCGCGCGTTCCCAATTGGTTGGAATATGCTCATCAACAGCGTGAAAAACTTTAAAAATTACTCGAAAAAGTGCCCCGCACTCCAGAATTCGCTCGAAAACAAAGGAAAGTATTACTCGAAAGAGGAGATAGTAAAATGGGCGAACGAGGAGTACGAAATGGAGAAAAACTACTTTTTTATAATGAAAAAGCACAATTTTAACATCTTGAAAGTGTACCCATTCTTATCTAAAGATATGCTACGGGAATAAATAAAGTTTAAAATACATGGGATTATAATAAATTTAAATCTATACTTACACATTTGTAAAAGAAATATTCATATTAAGAAAGTTGTGTTTTTATGCAGGAGAGAATTGATTCTCATTATAAATTTTATCAAAAACAAATAAGAGACATAAAACCGAAAAAAACAGCTTTAATCGTTGTTGATATGCAAAAGTATTCAGTTCAGAAAGATTATATTGCGTACAAACTAATGAATACTGTTACTCCGGGAATTTTAGATTATTTTGCATCAGAAGTAGAGAAAAATGTTACTCCAAATCTACGAAAATTGATTAATTTTTGTCACGAAGTTGGAATTCTTGTAATTTACACTAAATTTTCAAGTTTTATACCTGACGGAAGCGATCTTTCAAAAAAAAATAAAAATCTAAATAAAATCGCTAAAAAGCTTTTAGGAGATGTCGCATTTCCTCACATATCTCACCCTAGCTCTGATATAATTGATGAATTAAAGCCCGAAGATCGAGATTTCGTTCTACAAAAAAACACAAGTGGAACTTTCATGTCGACCCGGCTTGATAGCTTCTTGAGAAATATGGATATAGAAACAGTATTAGTATCTGGAGTGGTGACAAATTTTTGCGTAAACTCAACAGCTTTAGAAGCTGCTGATTACGATTTTCAAGTCGTTATAGTAGAAGACTGTTGTGCGGCGTGGTCCCCAGAGATTCATCAAGCTACCTTAACATCATTTGGATTGCTTAGGGGATTTATTTTAACATACGAAAAAGTGATAAAGAAAATTACCAGAACAATGAAAAATGCCGAAGATCAAATTGCAGTACTCTAATTTCTTGTCTTATCATGTAATTTATTAATAAACCTTATTTTTTCAAAATTTATCCTTTCTTCCCAAAAGATATGGTAAACTGAATAAAGTTTTAATTAAATGGGAGTTTGTTTATTGAGAAATTGACTAAAGGAAGGAGAATACCGCAATTATTACAGGAATATCGGCTCCAGCATGAAAGAAAATCGCTCCAAGTAAATTCTCAGTTTTTTGTATGACTCCACCAAATGCTAATCCTAGAAAAAATGAAAGAATAAGGTAAATGAACGTAAAAGGCGTGAATTGCGCTGAGAGATGAGCCAATGAAAAGATAATTGCTTGCAGTACATTGGAAGTGTCAGCACTGAGGAAGGTATCGTACCTTTTCAAGAAAAGACCCCTAAATAATATTTCTTCACGTACTCCATTCAGAAATACGAATATGAGAATCCAAGGCGATAAATTGATCAGTCTATCAAAAGGAATATTTTGACCCCCAAAGATAAAAACAGCAGCAGGCAACGCTGTTAGGAGAAAGATCGAAAAAGTCGCCAACCCGATAATTAGCCCTAACCTTGTTTTTCCTTTTTGTAGATATAATGAGGATATATCATTCTTAGAAATCTTGGTTAAAAGGATTATTGGAACGACAATTATCAATGTACTTATTAATATATTGAAAACGATGTTCTCAATCGTTGTACCAGATACCCAAGGCATTTGAAGAAAAAAAACCAAAGACGCAATAAAAAAGGCAAAAAAAACCGGAAAAAACTTATTTTGTTGTCCATTCCTATAAACTATTATTGAGATAATTAGAAAAATGAGGTGTAGTGCAATGAAATATATAATCCTAATAATATCTTGTATGAAAATTGGAACAACGAAGATTAATAACCCACATGTTAAAAAGAGGATAAATATCTTGAGTTGATAAAGCTTATCCTTTTTTTTTTCGCTTTGATTCATATTAAGAGTTTGATTTTTCTTATGATTCATATTATAAGACCTTAATTTACTAAATAATAATATATTGTATAAAAATCCTTTATTAAAGTTTAATTATTAAATTTTTACATTCTCAAAATTTATCCTTTCTTACCTAAAGATATGGTAGATATGTAGACCCTTAAGTTCCTTTAATCTTAACATTAGTAAAAATTAATTTCATATAAAAATTTGAAATTATTGTAGTTGCAATATTCTACCCCAGCAAGGGTACAACTCAGAAATATGTAGTTGATTGTTTTTAACAAAATATTCTTTATTTCCTCCTTGTTTTAATAGCTCTACAAACTTATGACCATTTAAATTTTGATTCCATAAAGGAATCGTCTTCTCAGTTTTCTCAAAGTTTGTATTTATTATTATCAAAAATGTTTGTTTTGTAGAACATCTAATAAATGCTAAGATGTTACTATCGGCAAATACAGGAGTAAGGTCTCCGTGGGTCAAAGCATGGTTAGTTTTTCTAATCTGTATAAAATTTTGAACATTTCTAAAGATATCTTTACCCATTGAAGGCCATTCATCAAATGATCTTGGCATTGATTGCCTTACGTTATCATCAGATTGCTCTGTTTTAACTCCTTTGAGTCCAATTTCGTCACCATAGTATATTTTAGGAATACCATTAGTTGTAAGAAGGAATAAAAATGCAGGATAGATGTACCTATCATCTTCTAAAATAGAACGAATCCTCGTAGAATCATGATTTCCTAGAAAATTTAATAATGTGATATTCTTAAATAATCCCCATTCTTGATGAAAGGACCTCTCTAATATAGATTTAAGTTCGTACATATTATTGGAATTAATTGCGCTCCAAATTGATTTATAAACCTGGTATCCTGTCCCCGCATCTAATAAATCTGGACCAACCCATTTATCGTAAGGACCATGAATCATTTCTCCAATTAAAAAGCAATCAGGTTTGGCTTTTTTACATACATGCCTGAATTCTCGCCAGAAATTGGTACCAATAAGATAGGCTACATCTAAACGCCAAACATCTATTCCAATTTCTTTTAACCAATAATTGCATACTGAAAAAAGATAGTCTCTTACATTTTTTTCATTTAGGTTCAATTTTACGAGTTCATAATGCCCTTCCCAATTTTGATAATCAAACCCATCCTTGTAAGGATTGTCTCTTGAAAAATCGATAAAATGCCAATGCTTGCGCCAAGATTTTTCCTTATGGGCTCGGATATCTTTAAAAGAATCAAATTCCCTACTAACATGATTAAAAACTCCATCAATTATAACTCTAATATTCATATTGTGAAGTTCAGTAGTAATTTGTTTAAATAAATCATTAGTTCCTAAACGATGGTCTATTTTCATATAATCTACTGTATCATACCCATGAGATACAGATTCAAATAAGGGTCCAAATTGAATTACATTGACACCTAATTTTTTGAAATGATCATAAAAATTTCTAATTTCTAATAACCGATCAACCTTACCACTCTCATCTTTACCATATTTTGGAGCTCCAAAAAAGCCTAAAGGATATATGTGATATATTATCGCCGTCTTTGCCCATTCAGGGATATAATTAAGATGTTCCATTATTGAGTTAAATAGTTTTTAATTAATCAATTTTAGCAAATTAGAAATTCTGTATATCTGTGAGTTCAACAACATATCTTCCTTTTTTCATATTAAAAGCATAATATATCATTCATATGAATTTTTATTGAAAGACATGTTAAATAAGTAGTTTCTTCAATTTCTTTATTCTTAGCAACAATTAACATTAATTTTGATTGAATATTAGGAACAATTAATATAAACAAGATTTTATATTATTCATAGATCCGCGAAAAGTTAACATTGTTTAGAGGTTTCAAATTGAAAATTGGCTTGTTCATTTGTGATTGTGGGAAAAATATAAGCGGTGTGATTGATAACAATAAATTAATAGAATATTTCAGTAAGTTTAAAGACATTCATGTCATAGGAGATCAGTATCTATGCGCCGAATTAGGTTTAAACAAAATTTCTGACGAGATTGAAGAAAATAAGATTGATCGCGTTGTTATCGCTGCATGTTCGTTTAAATTGCATGGTTTATTGTTTAGAAAAACCATCGAAAAAGCTGGTATCAATAGATTCCTAATTTCATTTGCGAATATAAGAGAACAAAATTCCTGGGTTCACGATGATGAACCTGAGAAAGCAACTATAAAGGCAATCGATCAAATTAAAATGGCGATTGAACAGGTTAAGCTCCTCGAGCCTTTAGATGTCCAATACGCTAATGTCATTCCCGCGACGTTAATTATTGGTGGAGGAATTGCAGGGATAAAAGCTTCATTAGTTATTGCTGATGCGGGTTACAAGGTCTATTTAGTTGAAAAAGATTTAACTATTGGTGGACACATGGCTCTCTTTGATAAAACATTTCCGACATTAGACTGTTCTATTTGCATACTCGGACCTTTAATGGTAGAAATTAAAGATCATCCTAATATCGAGCTGCTCACATATAGCGAAATCGAAAGCGTAGAAGGGTACGTTGGAAACTTCAATGTTAAAGTTAAAAAAAAACCTCGTTTTGTAAACGAAGAAACATGTGTAGGTTGTTTTAATCTATGCCGAGATGTTTGTCCAATTGATGTGGAGGATACTTTCTTTCCCCGTAAAGCTATTGATGTAGTTTATCCTCAAGCTATACCTCTTTACCCAAATATTTTAGAAGAATACTGCATTGGATGCAAAGCTTGCGCTCAAGCGTGTGACCGAGATGCTATTGATTTTGAGCAAGAAATAGAAATGATCGAGTTCAATGTGGGCACAATTATAGCAGCAACAGGATTTAAAACGTTTGATCCTAGTTTATTGGGTGAATTTAATTATCAACGATATGTGGATGTAATTACAACCATGCAGATGGAGAGGTTGCTGAACAACGATGGCCCTACCCACGGTAAATTAGTAAGACCTTCTAATGGGAAGATACCTAAAAGAGTATCATTTGTATTGTGTGTTGGATCAAGGAATAAAGCTATTCATCACGATTATTGTAGTCAAGTGTGTTGTAATGTATCAATCAAACAAGCGGTTTTGTTAAAAAAAGAATATCCTGACATAAATATTAATGTTTATTATACCGATATACGCGCTATGGGAAAAAATTGCGAAGAATTTTATAACAGAGCTCAAGATACTTTTGGGATAAGATTTATCAAAAGTAATATATCTGCGATTCTAAAGGATGACCTATCTCAAACTGGAGAATTGTTAATTAGAGGTGAAGATGTCATTGACGATAGACTTTTCGAAAATAAAGCAGATATCGTAGTTTTAGCTATTGGAATTGAACCAGCCGAAGGTACAGAAGAACTTAGTCAGTTATTAAACATATCTCAAGATCCTTACGGTTTCTTGCTTGAAAAACACTTAAAAATTAAACCATCTGAAACATCCGTGAATGGTGTATTTCTAGCAGGTGTTATCCAAGGACCTAAAGATATACCTAATAGCATAGCTCACGCAGAAAGCGCTGCTGCTAAAGCAATTGCCTTAATGTCAAAAGAACTCGTTGAATTAGACCCTCATGTCGTCGTTTTCAATCCCGCAGAGTGTGATTTATGCAGATTATGTGAAAATATTTGTATCTACAACGCCTTAGAAATAAAAAACGATAAATTGAACATTATTCAAGCAAATTGTACTGGTTGTGGTGCGTGTGCAGCGATGTGTCACTCAGATGCTCTCTCAATTCCGGGGTTTACTAAAAAACAAATAAGTGCTCAAATTAAAACAATTCTGATGGAAAAAAGCGAGTATCCTTTAATAGTTGCTTTCCTTTGTAATTGGTGCTCTTATATGGGAGCAGATCTTGCTGGTACTAGCAAATTAAATTACCCAAGTAACGTTAGATCTATACGTGTAATGTGTACTGCTATGTTGAATCCTTCTTTAGTGTTTGAAGCCTTCTTTAATGGCGCAGATGGAGTTTTAATTGCTGGATGTCACCCCCAAGATTGTCACTACGACACTGGTTTTATGAAAGCAACAAATAGATTTGAAAGTATTCAAGAAATGTTGGGTGAGACTGGAATAAAAGTGAATCGCGTTAAAATTGAAAGTATATCTGCCGGTGAAGGAGAAAAATTTGCACAAGTAATATCAGATTTCAAATCTGAACTTATAAAATTAGGACCAATTAAACCGGGAGAATTCACGAAGCCATCAGTAACAAAGGAAGGAAAGAAGAAAAAAAAAGCAAAATTGAACGAATTATAAAGAATAAGGATTTTAAAGCTATTTTTCTTATATCAATTACAAAAATTTATATCTACCAATGAAAAATAATGAAAGTTCGGGCTATTACCGTTGGACAAAAAGTTCCGTATTTAGCAGAAGATAAAGAACTCGAGAATTACATGGAACAGAAACTTCAGAGGTTTTATTCTTTCAATAATGACCTCGTTCAAAACCTCAACGGTATAGGTATCGAAGTACAGACTAAAAGGTTGTGTTCCCAGCCGATTTTATCTTACGATCAGCAATTTTACTCGAAAAATCTGAACGAGACTTTAATAAGAATACACGAACAGTTAGGTATTTTGGAACGAATCCTATCGAAGTACGAATTTGATTATTTTGCTTCTTGTGCGGTTATAGCAGACGAACAAATTCAAAAATATGGAATATATGAAAAATTATTATTAAATGAAATTCCTG
>JAEOTS010000060.1 GCA_016839745.1 Promethearchaeota archaeon | reverse complement strand
GGAGGAAATAAATAAATATTTAGTCAATTTCTCTATTATCAAATGAAATTAATACAACAGTTAATAAAAAAGAAGGATACACTTAAAGAAAGTTTCTTTAAAAGCGTAATATATAGGATAATAACAATTTTTCTTGGAATGCTAGTTATTTTAATAGTTACAGGGGATGTGATTGCTGCTTTTTCAATTGGATTTGCCACAGAAACAGTTCAATTTATTAATTATTTTTTCTATGAAGCGTTATGGACTAATTATCACGACAAACGATTAAGAATTAAAATAGAAAGAACAAGAATAGTAGATGTTAAATTAGATTTTGATCAACTAAAAGAGATTTCTTTTGAATTCTCACAAACAGATACCTATGACAAAGAAGCGTATGAGTCTGTATTGTCCTTTTTTGAGAAGTTATTGCAAAACAAGAATTTAGTAGAAATACAAGAAGAAGTTCAAAGAGACAAGAATTATTTTGAATTAAGACATAAAGACAGGAGTTTTAGGCGATAATTACTTGATTTGAGCTTATTTTTAAATCATCCAAAATACATCCTGATTGCTAAAGGTATCGATACGAGTTCAACCCTAAATTGAAGTTAGTATCTGATATTCTATTTGACATACTCATACCTACCAATGAGTCGGTAAGATTTAAAAAGCTAAATTTACAAAAATTAGTAAAAATAAAATAATAATTTATAAGTTATTTCTTCCGTTTGGCGGGAGAATCAATCTTTTTGATTATGATCGATTCTGCGTGAATCTTACAATTCTTTAAAATAATCTTGAATCCCCCCGAACCGCCTACCCCAGGAATAGTAAATGATTGTGTTCCCATTGGAACCATTGCGCCTTCAGCTGCCCATTCTCCTTCTTCTTCTTCCTCTTCTTCACCTAAAGCTTCTGCCCATGTGCTCACTATTGGATGATCAACATCTTCTAACCACTTTTTTAAGGCGTTAATGTCAGTGACCTCTTCTTCAGTCGCGATTTTTGGTAGAAGTTCTGGCGGAAGGAACTCGCCTACACGATCCTTTACGCCCTTGTTCATCCAAACAATGGTTTCAATCCCACCATCATATTTTTGATATTTTGGTGATATGATATATTGAATGCTAATACCATTAAATCCAGGCATTTGCTTACCGCCCCCTGTCTGATTGGCCATTGCACTGAACGGAAGGCCGTTAATCGCTACATCACCAAAGTTTCTATCAACAATTCCGTGCCCATTTACCTCGGGTATATAGAAGTCAATAGCTTCGAAGCAACCACACGATGTATGAGGGAATTCCATTCCCGAAAATAGATATATTCTCTCAATTTCACCTAAGGAACGCTTTTTTATCATTTCGTTTACACCAGAATATTCTCCGGCTAGTTCGTTCAAACATTCTCCCGGTGGGACTTCAAATAGCGGTCCTTTTGGATCGACTTTCGCAGCAGCTCTAGCGTCAAACCAATTAATTGAACCACACAAACTTGTTCGGTCAGGAGTGATACAACAGGCGTGAGTAGGAGCAAAGGATTGGCATAATACGCATCCGTAGAACATATCTACATCTTCATCGTGAATTGTTCTAGCTCTTTCGTCTCTTTTATCGTATATGCTCATAGCAAGTTCGTATGGCTTCTCAATCTCTTTTGATTCGGTGTAAAATGTTACCTGGGCTTTTTTAATTATAGGAAGTTCAGCTTTATAAAGTCTAATTAGAATTGTTCCTAATAATTGGAAAGAATTAAGGCCTTTTTCGAAAGCGGCAGTGGAAATACGCATCCAATTAGTATAGCGTTGGTTGAGATGCATTATCCCATTAACAAAATTACAAAATTCATGAACCCTTCGTTCGAAGACTGCTTCTAAATCTTCTTCAAGTTCTGGTCCAGCCACTTCAACAAAAATGCCAATTGGATGAGTAGAACCTGGTTCCATGTCTTTAAGATCAGGACCATATATTAATACTTGTCCATCTTTAATTTCCTTATCCGCTTTCACCCGAACTAATTCAAAATGCTTCTCCATTTTAGGACCGCCTAATTCTACATACATTTGCTTAGCCCTGATGCGTTCCCCTTCGTAGACAGGACCAACATCTACAGGCATGTCTGAAAAACTCATATTGTTATTCTCCTCTTATAATTTTCCTTTTTTTTTATTTTTATAAATATTCAATTAACTTTTCTAAAAAATCTTTCCAATCGTCGTCACTAAAATTTGGAAGACTGAATCTTGCATTTGGGTGAGAATATTTGTCCAACTCAACAAGTCGTAAATGGTTTTGAAAATTCTTTAAACGACTTAATGCTTGACTTACATAATACACAAGATGTCCGCCAAAAATAGCCATGCTGTATTGTCCCTTGCCATCTAAACCCTTCCAATCTTTATCAACTAATCTACCGGTAGCATTAATAAGAGACATATCCCATAATTTATCTTTAGGGATTTTATCTTTAAGGTATTTGTATGTGTGACCTGTAGATATGATGTGACAATCTAATTTCTTAGCAATTTCGATGAAGTAGTCAGCTACTTTTTTTCCACCAAGCTCCCAAGTTAAAGATTCTGAACCTATAACAAAGACTCTCTTTTTATCGTCCTTTAAGATGTTTGCCATGATCTTAGGATCGTAAACGCTCGTTCCTTGCTCAGGTCCTGGGATGTTTGCTTTTTGATATGGTCTTGCCATATTTTCATCAATTTCCTCTGTTAAAGATTTTACATGTAAGTTTTTAAATAATAGGTATATTTTATTTTATTAAGCGTATTTTAAAAAATTTGGTTTTATTT
>JAEOTS010000059.1 GCA_016839745.1 Promethearchaeota archaeon | reverse complement strand
TGGAGGTATTCAAATATTTGAGACTCTTTATTTGATAGTTGCGAATCAATGGCCAGAATACGAACCAATTTTCAATGTAATTGTTAATGTAATTTTTAGATGGATTGCGGATTTAGGAGGCGCTGCTGTAATTGCTGGAGTAATATTAATAGCGATGGGTGCAATAAGGCTAGGGAAATTTATAATTACGATTGGATTAGCTTTTGGAACTATAGCTCTAATTATATGGATACTTTCACTGATAATACGTCTTACAGGAGTTATAACAGATCCAACTATAGTATTTTACATAGAAGAGCTTTTTAATCGATTCAATTATGGTACAGGATTAGGATTTGGGGGAGTCGTTATTGCCATTATAGGACGATCATTTGTAAGAAAGGTAAAACCAACGAAAATTGAGGAAGAGATTAAATAATTATTTAATAAGATAATAATTTCTTTTTAATTACGAAAAAAAAAAAGATATAAGATAATTAATACTAAATATGATTAATCACCTTGAGCTTTCGAAAAAAGTTTTTTCTTTGAAGGGATCCGTTCAAAATGTAAAAAAAAGAAAGATAAAAAATGAATCCTGTATTTAATCTGCGGGTTTTGGATTTTGGTTAAGCTCCTCTTACTTAATAGGTCTCGAATTAGCCTGAAAAATAGGCCCTATAAACTGACTATATAAAATACTGAACGCGCTTTGATTGGAAATGACGCTTATCATCTCGCCTTCTTTGTCAGTTGCGGGACCAATTATGACTTCCTCTGCGTCTCGAGTGAGTGCGAAGAATTCTCCTGCGCCACTAAGTTGTCTGAACTGGATGTTGCCTAACCCCATCATTTTGCGTATTATATCACCATACTGCCCCATCTCGAAGCGTGAGGTAAGCATAAAGCGCACAGCTTTCTTCTGATAAGCGTATTCGCTTATAATTTGTAAAATCTCAGGTATTACATAGGGCATTACAATAATGATCGATGATTTAACCCTATAAATAGCGTCCTTTATAGCAGCTATTAACGCGTCTCGTCCTACTACTTGCCAAGTAGTAATATCTTTTATTTCTGGAATAGAACTTGAAGCTTTGTGTATATCGCCAAGTTTATTTTCATTTTTTTCAGCAAGCTCGGTACCGTCGTCAATAGAATTCATAAATTGAAGAGTGAAATCTGCTATTGCATCTTTAATATTCTGTGTAGTATCTCGAGTGGTAGTAGAGAGACTATTTTCTAAGATTTTCGCATTTTCCTCATATTTGGATTTATGATCTATTAACATTTCACTTAAATTTCTATCCAAATCTGCTGACTCATCACCCCATAAGTTAATCTCAGCGGTAATTTTATCTGAAGTGTCCCTTTTTCCACCTATAAATTTATCATCGAGGTCCCTAATCCAGTCGTCTTTAATTCTCTTGACATCAGTGTCGTACTCGTTATAATGCCTTAATGATTCCTCTTTATGTCTAGTAATAGCTTCATCGTATTGTCTGTGATGTGTTTTAAGCGAGTTTTCTAAAGAATCTTTCAATTTAACCGTGGTGTCAGAACAATCTTTTACGCCATTTTGCAAGGTAGTGTCAATTTCACCCGCCATATCTGTTGCCAGCGTTTCTAATTGAACGTTGATTGTTTCTTGAGCTTTATGATCAAGGTCTGTAGTTTCTGTAACAACATTATCGTTCTCAGTTGTCATTATCTCGGTAACATCTGTCTTTAAACCATCTGTTGTTTCCCTTGTGTTTTTAATATAATCTTCACTAGTGGTTGTAAAATCATCCTTCATTGGTTCAGTATATATTAAGATATTTTGAATAGTTGTTTCGTGCCTTGCTTTGAATTTTTTCTTCTTTCCCATCCAGAAAAAGCCTTTTTTCGCCATTTCTTCAGTAAAGTCCGTAAATCTATTTGCGTGTTCTAACAGATTATCAATTAGCGTTAAAGTCATGCTTTTAAAATCGTTAGTTTGATCCGTTAAGACTCTGTGTCTTTCGTCAACAGTAGCTTTCAAATTAGTTTGGAGCGTGTCAGTTGTGTTTTTAAGATGACTTAAGTGTTCTTTTAATAGATTTGAAATCCTCTCTTTCAAATCGATAACTATTTTGTCCATGCGTTCGAGATATTTTTCGAGAATTTGTTCCATTCTTGGCTTAAGATCATTAGCGATAGTTTGATGTCTGTCGACGTGATCGTCCAAATCGCTTTTCAATTCCCTTTCTAATTCTTCTACTCTTTTTGTAAAATCGACTAATAAATTTGATATTAAGCCTGTAATACCGTCTTTAGTTTTATTCACCATTGATTCATTTTCTTTTACTCTAGTATCGCTAATATTCTTGAGATTAGAGTTTAGCGTTTCCATAATAGAATGTAAATTTTCTTCCAAAGTTTTTGAGGTGTCTGTGAATCGGTTTCTAGAGCTATTAATTCTGTCTCTTTTATTATTGTTTTTAGTATCCGAATCATCAAAAAAAGTTTTAAGTTGATCATCAACAGCAGTTACTACTTCATTAACACTTTTATCTTGAATAGCTTCCAATTTTTCAAATCGATTTGATTGATCCGCTAAGATCGAGTCCTTGATTTTACCAATCTCGTCTCTAAAGATTTTGGATTCTCCAATATACAATTCAAAGAATGGTTCTAAAGGAATAAATCTATCTACAATCCCAGTTACTTTTTTGAGAAAGCCTTTTTCCACTAACCAATCAGTAATTTCAAGAACGGATTCATATGTCAACTCGGGATGTTCTTCTGCTAAGGAGAGGTAGACTTCAGATGATGTAGCTCTTGGGACTCTAAGATAAACGATGTAAGCATTGATTTGATCTTCCGTGAAACCATATCTCGTGAAAATTTCCTTCGTAAATTCTTTTAAGCTCATAAGCTTTTCTCCATTTCTAAAATTAAAATTTGTTTTTATTCATATTAAAATAAATTTAATCTGAATTTCTTTTTAATATTTTTATAATATTTTAAAGTTATAATTATATCTTCAAAATGATTGTATTAAAACTTAAGGATTAAGAAGTTTCATAATTTAAGTTTTTATTGCTCCATCTAAAAATGCAATTGGGCGATAGTTTTTTAGAAAACATTGTATAAAATTTTTCTTTTTCAATCGGGTAATGTTATTCCTCAATCCTTTTTATATGCCCTTTTTTTGTATTAATTAAAACAATTTAGTGAAAAAAAACATGAAAAAATTAAGTAAAATTCTCTTAGGCACTTTTTTCCTAATGATCCTATTTTCGACGATCACATCGTTTAATGTTGTAGCGATTGCTGATCCCGATCAGGTCGTTGAGGTCCCTACAGATTCACATCAAGCACAGGTACAAGCTAATATTGCGACTATGTTTCGATTTAGGCAGAGAACTCAATTAAGGGTAATGGCTAACGTTAATCTAGATTTAGACCTTGAATGTGAGGCTTTAAGAATCGGTGTTAAAGACTTTGCTCTAGAAATTGAAGGAAATGGCGATCTTCAAATGACTATGACTTGTACTGAAGAACAGGTGCAATTAGGGCTAATGATGGGAAACACATATCAAAACAGAAATCGCAACCGATACCAATACCAAGAAGGATTTGTTATTTCTATAGATTGTAATGGAACTTTTACACGCGCAAGAATGAGAATAAGAGCAACTAACGAAAATCAAATGGGTCAATTTGCTTATTACGACGAAACAACCGAAGAATGGGTTGGCGTACCTACGACTGTGGATGATGGTTATCTAACTGCTGAAGTATCACATTTTTCAACATGGACAATACTCTTACCAGATTACACTATGCTAATCTTAGGATTCACCATTGGTGGCGGAGTTGCTGCCCTAATAATAATCGCTTCAGTGTTCTACATAAAAAAGAGAAAATAGGTTGTAAATTAATAAATATATAACAAAATTTTTTTTTTATTTTAAAAAAATATTCTTACGATCAAAAATTGGATTATTATATATGATTAAATTGAAAATAAAGAGCAGATCGAAATTATTCAGTATCTTTGTGTTATTGTTAGTTTTCATTAATTTCAATATTCTAATTTCTCACGTTTTATCACATAGAACTGAAAATATTCCAGGATTCTCTACTCAGGATAGGATTTATCCTAACGAATCTGTTAAATATAGTTTTTTTAACAACATTATTTTCGATATCTCAACTGATAATTTTATCGATCTTAACATTGAGTATGATAATAATATCGAAAATCGTCAGATCTTTTTTCAGATTAACAATAGTAACCCTATATCACTCAATGTAAGTTCTAAAGTTTTAATGCAGAATTTTGGAATGCCTCAACCACCTCAGGGACCAAGAAGAGGCGAGACTCAATTTCGATATGGGTATAATTGTATTCTTCGAATTAAAACTAATACATCTATAGATGAATTGACTATAAGTAGCAGTAAAAGGACTCAATACGGATTAATCCCTAATTTAGATTATTCTTTAGCGTTGTATGAATCTTCGCAAGACTCATGGGTGCTTATTGATACAATCGAGGAGTTAAATGAATCAAGTTCAGAAGTTTCTTTAACGGGATCCGTCTCTAACCTACAAGCAGATACTGAATATTTTATTACTTTTTATGAAGTCAGTAATGCCTTTGACGATTGGATTTTTGTAATTGTTTTAATTGTAGGTGCGGTAGGAATTGCCTCACTTGCTATTTTAATTTCAAAAAAAGATTATTTCCAGTATCTTAAAACTAGAACAATACCAATTGAAAAAGGTGCACATCGTTTAAGCTTAGAAGATGTTTTAGAAAACGAGAATAGGAATAAAATTATTGATTTAATTCTTAAAGAACCTGGAATTCATTTCAACGAGTTATTAAGAAAAACTGAAATAGCCGCAGGTAATCTCGTATGGCACCTCGATATTTTAGAAACGTACAAAGTTGTGGGGAAAAAGAGAATAGGAAATTTTATTGCGTACTTTCCATATTACCAAAAAAATCCTATCTCAAATCTTGATCTTCAGTTAAGTAAGAGTAAATTGACATTAGAGATTTTAGAAATGATAGAAAAAGAACCAGGTCTATGGAATAGCATAATAACAAAACACTTTAAGGTAGATCATAAAACTATTCAATATCACGTCGATAAGTTAAAGGATCTCAACCTAATAAATTTCAAAAGTGAAGGGAGAAAGAAAAAAATCTTTCCCAATTTGGAGTCAGATTATTATAATAATAAAGATATGTAGAAATTCTTGAAAAGGTTAGGAGATTACCACAAATTGGTTATCCATATATTAATCTGCGGACCAAATATTATTAACAGCAAGATAAGTATAATTACAATAACACAATAAACATCTTTTAATTTAAATTTAGATCTGATCGTAATACTCTGGCTTCGTCCTCGAAACTCTTTCGCTTTTGCACGATAGAACGCTTTCAACCCTTTCTTTGTTAAAAACAACTTATCGTTAATAATTTCCATATATTCCCCATTTATTAGTTCAGTAATATATTTTGCGGCAGTTTTTGCTCCTAAACCAGTATAGAAGAAATCAGCGAATCCCGCATAATAATGGCGCC
This sequence comes from Promethearchaeota archaeon, assembly GCA_016839745.1. GTDB lineage: Archaea > Asgardarchaeota > Lokiarchaeia > Sigyniarchaeales > SOKP01 > SOKP01. The sequence goes on along the minus strand of JAEOTS010000059.1, from coordinate 38,616 downwards.
CAAGAGCTAACCCCGCTTCAAAATTATCAACCAATTTTTTAATCGTTAGGTTTTCTCTTCTTATACTACCTAAGATGTATGCAGTCAATCTATTATCATAAATGGTGTCTGCTACGACCCTTATTGAAGTAATATCGAAATTTTCATCTTTCGCCAAGATTTCTCTTAATACTTCAATCCCTTCCTTAAAAACGAAAATAGCAATAATAATTCCAATAACAGAATCTACAAAATAAATATTAAATAACGCAAAAGTAAATCCAATCAAAACTCCAATGGAAATTCTTACATTTAATAACGAATCCTTAGAATCGCTTAATAGAGAAAGGTTTCCAGAAGCTCTTCCAACCATACTTTTAAGGAACGCTAAACCCGCATTTAAAGCAATTGACACAAAACCAATAATATATGCTTCTACTGTTGGAACAATAGGAGAAAGATCTAATAAAGCCTCAATACCTGACCAAACAAGGGTTACCCCCGTGAACATCATCAAGCATATAATTATAATACTCCCTAACTTGTCTTTTTTAAGTTTTATTCCTAATAAACCAACTATTCCAATCTTGAATAAATCTGTAAAGTTCTCGAATCCCTCTGTAAGCATTGCTTGAGAACCTAATTGTAACCCCGTAAAAATTTTTAATAGAGAAATGATGATTAGAAATAGTGCTGTACCTATCATAACTGTTTTCTCAGACAAAAAAATTCTCATGTAATAGGAAGTGTATAGATTATGGTGGTAGCTGACTTCAACTAATTTCCTGCCTTCTTCTGTAAGTTTTATTTCACCGTTATTATCTTTAATCAAACCTTTGCGTATCGCAATTAGATAATACTCTTTTACGTCTTCCTCTCCAACTATTACTTGTGATGTTGATGAAATAAAAAGGTTACACATTTTTTTTTTAATTTCTTCAATTTTGTTTACCCCATCGTACAAAAAACATAAAAAAGCGTAAAGAAAATTGTTATGCGGTTCATAGTTAGCTGGATAATACTTAACCATTAATTTATAATTGTCATCCCGATGTGATACTCCATGCTTTTTCCGCGAATAATTTGCTTTTAATTCAGCAATTGTCATCAATTTAGAAATTCTCACAACTTATATATATATTTTCAATTGATTGATTCAATTTTATAATAAACCATTATAATCAGATTTAAATTATCGCCTAATTTAGTTATTTTAATCTGCAATACTAGATTAATTGTATAGAACAATGATAGAACCAGAAGAATTCTTAAAATTTTTGAAAGAAAGAAGGAGTATCAGAACATATCTCGATAAAATGATTTCCGATAAGGAACTTGAAATGATTTTAGAAGCAGGAAGATGGAGTCCAAGTGCATCTAATAAACAACCCTGGGAATTTTTAGTTATCAAAAATAAAGAAATTCTAAAGAAAATATCAAAAAAAGCTTTTTATGGTATTCACATTAAGAGAGCTCCTCTTGCTATTGCGATTGTAGGTAAAATAAAAGAAAATCCTAACTACTACATTCAAGATACATCTTTTGTATCAATGAATATGATGCTCATGGCCTGGTCTTTAGGGATAGGGACTTGTTGGATTGGAGCGTTAGAGCGTGATGCTGTAAAGGAAATGCTAGGATTAGATAAAAACGATAATCTTTTGACAGTATTGCCAATGGGATATATAAAGGGGAACATTCCAATACCGACTTTGAGAAAAAAATTATCCCAAATAAGTAGAGAAGTTTAATTAGTTTAGTTTTAGGCAAAAATTTTTGTTTATAAGGCTTACCAAATCTTACATTTATATTGATTTTAAGCAAAATTTATAGCAATAATCTTTAAATTACGCGAAAATTCTTAAATATTAATTGGAAAAAATACAAATTTAAAAATGAAAAGTTAGGTGGATAAAGAAAATGAAAACATTCGAAGAATATTATAATAGACTATTAAAAATGAAACCGAATATTTATATCGGTGACGAAGTAGTTGGTCGGGACGACCCCAGATTACGAGGAGGGATGAATATCGTGAAAGTTACCTTTGATTGCGCTCATGACGAAGAATACGAAGATTTATGTGTAGTAAATTCTCATTTAACCGGAAAAAAAATAAATAGGTTTACCCACATCCATCAGAGCGAAGATGACCTTTTAAAAAAGCAATTGATGACTCGATTACTCTGTCATCGCGTAGGTGGTTGTATCCAGCGCTGCATGGGTTGCGACGCTATGAACGCTCTTTCCGTAATTACGTACGAGCTGGATCAAGCTTTAGGAACCGATCACTATGAAAGATTTAAGAAATTCTTAGAGTATTTTCAAGAGAACGATTTAGTAGGTAGCGCAGCTCAAACTGATCCTAAAGGAGATCGTTTGAAGAGGCCCCACGAACAAGTAGATCCAGATCAGTACTTAAGAGTTATCGAAACAAGAGAAGACGGCATTGTTGTCAGAGGGTGTAAAATAAATATAACGAACACACCATACGCAGATGAAATGATTGTGGTTCCCTGTAGATATATGGGGCCAGAAGATAAAGATTATGCAGTCGCTTTTGCCTTGCCCGCCGATTGGGATGGTGTCAAATTGTTAACTCGACCAGCTAGTTTTAGGTTAGGTGAACGTTTAGATTCGCCTGCCGCAAAGTTTGGAGATGCTGAGACATTTATAATATTTGATGACGTTTTTGTTCCCAACGAGAGAGTATTTTTAAATGGTCATGGAGATCCTAGACAAACAGCGTATGCAGGCTTTTTAGCGTTAATGTTTGCTCATTATCATCGCCATAGTTACACTGGTTGTAAGCCGGCTGTAACAGAAGTAATAGCTAGCGCTGCAGCGTTAGTCGCAGAATATAATGGCATTGAAAAAACATCACATGTTCAAGATAAGCTCTCACATCTCATAGGTACAGCAGAACTAGTATTTGCAGCTGGAGAATCCAGTGCGAAACACTCTGAAAAAGCGCCCTCAGGCACTCAAGTTCCAGATGAAATATTAACTAATGCTGGAAGAAGACTTGCGGGTGAAATGATTTACGAAGAATATAAAATTTTAGCAGACCTTTCAGGTGGTTTAATCGCAACTTTACCTTTTGAAGGATCGTTCTTCTCTGAAGAGGTAGGACCTCTTGCTATGAAATATATGCAGAGAAATCCAAGAGTCAAACCAGAAAATGTTTTACGTTGCTTTAAAGGTATTGAAGCCTTCGCTGTGTCAGAAATTGCTGGACTTCTGCAGGTTGCCGGTCTCCACGGTGGAGGGAGTCCCGCTATGGAAACCATTACAATGATGATGCGTTACGACATTGAAAAGTTGAAAAATATATCTAAATACCTCTTTGGGATAAAATCGAAATTGAAAAGATATGAAAGACCTACCGTAACTCCTCGAAAGCAACTCGAAAAATTCAGAAAAGCAATGAAAGGTAAGAAATTAGAAAAAGACTTAGTCAATCAGTAATTTTTTTTCTAATAATTTTTTTTATTCTTGATGTTAACTTTATATTTATAATTCTTAAACTAAAGATATAAAATACTAATTCGATATTGGATATCTAAGCATGATTGAATTAGTGAAAACATTCCAAGCTCACTCAAATTATGTATTAGGTCTTGCAATTACTCCAGATAATTCAACATTAATTTCTACAGGTATGGATAACTTAGTAAAATATTGGAAAATACCTTCATATGAACTACTTAAAACTTTAGAAGAACACTCCAAAAGTGTGAATTCGATATCCATTGCTCCGGATGGTCTAATATTTGCAACTAGTTCCACGGATTTAACTGCTAAAGTATGGGATTTTAACTCTGGGAGCATCCTACATACACTGAAGGGGCATAAAAAAACTGTTATGGCTGCAGAAATATCGCCCAATTCAAAATTTATCGCTACAGGATCTTACGATGGAAAGATTAAGTTATGGGATGGTGTTGATGGAAATGAGCTTTTAACCATCAAAGCCTTTGAAAGAAATGTAGCTTCGGTAAGTTTTTCACCAGACAGCAAGATATTGATAGGAGGAGGTTTGGGGGAGTCTTTTAGTCTTTGGGAGATCTCCTCAGGAAAATTATTGAAAACAATAGCCGAACATAAAATCGTCGTATCTGGAGCGCGTTTTACTCCCGATGGAAAGTTTTTTGTATCGATAGGTTCTGAATCTTTAAAGATATGGAATGCTAAAAATTGGGAATTGCTAAAAACTGTTCAATTTAGCACTAAATTTCCTCGACCTCATGCAATTTCTCCCGATTCAAATATCATCGCTATTGGTTTTGATTACAAAGCACAAATTTGGAATATAAGCGACGGAGAATTATTAGATTCTATTGAAGTAAAACCCAAAGGTGTAGATTCCTTATGCTTCTCTCCAGATGGTAAATTATTGTTAATGGGAGCTGCTGATAAAAAAATTAGGATCTGGAAATTAACATAAAGATTTATTCTTTCTTATCAAATTTTTCTAATCTTTTTTTGAGTTCTTCTGATTGGCCAGTTGTAATCATCGCGATTGACTCGCGCGCTAGGACTGATTCAATGCTTAAGTCTTGATTTTCATTAATAAATGATTTAGCGTATTTTAATGCTAAATGATCCTTCGAAATTATCATATTTGCCGTTTTTTTTAATATTCTTGGTAAACTTGGTGTTGGACATACTTGATTTACCAGTCCAAATCTATATGCCTCTTCAGCAGAGATTTCTTTACCCATTATCATCATCTCTTTAGCTCTTCCCTCTCCTATAATTCTTGGTAAAAGTTTAGTAGACGCATTAGAAAAGAAAAGCCCTAAACCTACTTCAGGGAGCATAATCCTTGTATCTTCTGCTGCGATTTTATAATCACACACAAGAGTATGCTCAAAACCACCCCCTATTACCCACCCATGATAACCTACTATTATTATACCTGGATGAGCTATCATTTTTCGTGTCAGAATTTGCCAAGATTCAAGAAACTCTAATGCCTCTGCAAGGCGCTCTTTATTTGTTAGCAAATCGTATCCATACTTTAGATCTGCTCCTACTGTAAAATGCTTACCATTAGCTGCATAAATAACACAAACATCCCTGTTTTTTGCACTTAATTCGAAATACTCCCCTAGAAGTTTTAGAAGTGGAAGATCAATTGTGTTTCTTTGTTCTGGTTTGTTGAGTGTGATCTTTCCTATATCTCCCTCTTTTTCATATAAAATAATATCGTCCATTATGAGAACTTCTTATTTTTTTTTTATTAAAAAGTAGAATTTTATAGAAAATTAAAATATTCTCAATTAATTCTTGTAATCAAGAGTTAAATCTTAATTATTATAGAAAGATTTAATCTCTCTGAAATACAGACCGATTTCATTCGGGAAATAGGTCTACTTTAGAAAAAATTTTTCGAATATCCCCTATCTCTTCATGCTAAACTACATTAAAACGAAGATCATTATACCATAAAAATAAGTAAAATAAAACTTTAGTTAATGTATTAGAAATAATCCCAATATTGAACTCATAAATGACTAAAGGATATTTTGGATTATTATTGCACGGTCATATGCCTTGGTGTAAGAAGAGCGGGGTGTGGCCTGCAGGAGAACAGTGGTATACTGAAGCTGCTCTGGAAACATATATACCTCTATTGAATGTTCTAAGGGAACTTAATGATAGAAGAATTAAAACTGCCTTAACAATTAATATCACTCCAATATTGGCAGAATTAATGGCCGATAACTACATGAAAGAACGCTTCGTCCAATATGTTGAAGACTTAATAAAAAGAGCTAAATCTGACATTCAAAAATATATTAATCATCCTTCAAGAAAGAAAATTGCAGAATTTCATTTGCATAATTTTGAAAATATCCTCTCTACTTTTTATCATAATTATTACACCGACCTTTTAGGTACCTTTAAATGGCTTCAAGATGAGAAGATGATAGAATTAATAACTTGTGCGGCAACTCATGGTTTTTTACCACTTTTTGAGCGAGATTCTAGCATTTTTTCTCAGATACAACTTGCTGTCGAGACCCACAAAAAATACTTCAAGAAAGAACCAAAAGGAATATGGCTTCCAGAATGTGCATATCGACCTAAGAAGAAAAATGGAAATATTTTACAGGAAAGTATTGATTACTGGCTTCATAACTCTGGAATAGAATACTTTTTTGTTGATTCTCATGGAATTTTAACTGCTGAGATTATTGAGAATAAAAACAAAATAGGTTTGAACACGAACTTTGGATATAATTTAGAAACCGGAGTTTCGGTTTTTGGTAGGAATAGAAACACAAGCAGACAAGTATGGGATGCACAAATAGGTTATCCTGGTAATGATTATTATAGAGAATTTCATAAAAAAGATTATGATTCTGGATTACACTATTGGAGGATTACAGATAAATCAATTGATAACGAGCAGAAGGAACTATATGATATAGAAAGGGCCCAAGAGAATGTTAATTTGGACGCAGATCGTTTTGTTTCTTCTCTTTTAAAAGAAGTGGCATCATTTTCAAGTAAATATAACGAGAAAGGCATAATTATATCTCCTTATGATTTTGAGCTGTTTGGTCATTGGTGGATGGAGGGAATACCATGGCTTAAACGAGTCTTTGAATTAATTAATGGAGAAAAAGATATCAAGATGATATCATTTTCATCCTATCTCTCTAAAAATAAAGATAAGTTCTCTATTATTAAGATGAATGAAAGTAGTTGGGGTGAGGGCGGTCATTTTCAAGTTTGGAAAAATCCAGAACATGGCTGGATTTGGCCTTACATAAATAGTTCTATGGTGGAGTTTGAAAATGTTCTAGCTTTATATCCAAACCCTAACCAATTACAACAAAGGATTTTAAAACAAATTGCAAGAGAACTATTATTAATGGAAGGAAGCGATTGGCCATTTCTCTTATACACTAAGCAAGCTAAAGATTATGCTAATCAACGTTTTCACAATCATCATCAAAGATTTAATAAATTAATCTGGGTGGCTAAAGATTTTAAAGATAAAAGCAGGTTATCTATAAGCGAATTAGAAGGAATTGAGTCAATCGACTCCTGTTTCCAATATATCAATTTAGATTATTTTCGTAAGATAGATTTACTACTTCTTTAAGAAAAAAGCCTCAGAATTAAAATTTCCCATTTTTTTAATATCTAATTTGTCTTTTAATTTTCCATTCTTCCAATAGATGCGGCATCTCTCTCTCGAGATGGTTTCGCTTTTGAAGAATATTGGGTTGTTAATTCTTGTTTTTTATAATTTATAATAACTAATGCTACCATTACAATTAAACCTCCAATAATATTCCACAAACCTATAACATCGCTTCGTTGAAAAATTATCGATAAAATAAGAGTTATAAATGGTTGTAAATATAGAAATGATGCAACGCCCGAAGACCTCAGCTTTTTAAGAGAGTAATTCCAAATATAATAGCCAATTATGAAAGCTCCCAAACCTAAATATGAAGCACACAGAAAAACAATAAGATTTAAGAAGTTATTTAAAAAAATATTCATTTCACCTGTAATTATAATGAGAATAAAGAATTCGATAGTGCCAAAGATGGAAATATTCTTTAGATTTTGAAATTCAGTCCTAGAGCTATCAAATTGCTTTACTTTTTTTATAGCAATGGTATAAAATGACCACACCAGAGGAGCTAAAAGAGCAAGGACATATCCTAAGAAATTAGGTGAATTTGGTTGAAGGACTCCAATGTTACCTCCAGTAATTAATAAATACGCACCAAAGGAAGCAATTATGAAACCAATCACTCTATTTTTACTCAGTTTTTCTTTGAAAATAACAAGTGAAAGTATTGTAATAAGAATAGGGTTGATTAGACAATCTGCAAGTACGGGTAAAGAAGGACCTATCAAGGAAATAGCCGAGTAAATAATAAAAAGGTACAAAGATACTCCAGCTAAGCTTGCTAACACTATGTACAACCAGTAATTTCTTATTGATCCTTTATTGGTGTCTTTATAAACATTTAAGGTAACAGTTTTGTTACTTTTCTTTCTAAGATACAGATCAATTATTATCATTGAAATAGAGGCAATAATTAACCGATATAACGCGATCGAAAGCGGTGTTACGAAATCCATGGCTATATCAACAACTATAAATGAAAATCCCCAGACAAAAATCATCACAAAAAGCAAAAAATAAGTACGTAGCATATTTGACTAATAAAAAGAGTTTAAAAGAAAAAAGATTTTGCTTTAAAAACATCCGTAATTGTAGAATGTGTTCGGTTCTAGAAGTGATTCTAGATTATAAGATTAAATAACTATAGACCAAGATAGTATATATGGTGTTGGAAAATTTAAAACCTAAAATTGTATGGGAGATTTTTGAAATTATAGCAAAAACTCCGAGACCTTCTAAACATGAAGAAAGAATCCGTGAAGTGATAAAAGATTTTATTCTAGAATCTGGCAAATCAAATAATATTGATTATCAGATTAATCAGGATTCCGTAGGAAATATCTTAATTAGAAAACCAGCTACTAGAGGAATGGAGTTAGCCCCTTCTTTAATGCTTCAAGCACATATGGACATGGTATGTGAAACAGATAGAGCAGAAGGATTTGATTTTATGGAGTCTGGAATCCCCCTAAGGATTCAAGATAATAAAGAGTGGTTGGATGCCGATGGAACTACGCTAGGTGCTGATGATGGTATCGGAGTTGCTTTTGCTTTAGCTATTTTAATTGATCCTACAATAGATGCTCACGGCCCAATTGAAGTTCTTCTTACGGTAAATGAGGAGGATGGATTTGATGGAGCAACTTTATTAGATCCTTTGGCTCTTGACATAATGAGTAAATTAATGATTAATTTAGATGGTGGACTTATCGGAAGTATCGTAGTTGGTTCTGTTTGTGGAAGAAGAGTGCGTTTTTCAAAAGAATTTGATAGGAATGTTTATCAAGAAGACGATGGTTTAGAATTTTTTGAACTTTCTGTGTATGGATTATTAAGTGGCCATTCAGGGGGGGACGTACACTTACCTAGGGCTAATGCAAATAAAATAATGTGTAGAATTCTGTCAAAAGCGTCTCAAGAAATGAAATTATATGTCTGTAAATGGCTAGGTGGTACTAAAGCAAATGTCATCCCGGCTAAATCTATAGCAAAATTTGGTATTAATTCAAAGGATCAAAATTTATTGGAAGAATTAATTAAAAAAGAAATAACATCGATTAAGGATTATTATGAAAAATTTGAACCTAACATAAAAATCGAATATAAAAAATCTCTTCCAGACAATTACTTTTCAATAGAAGATTCACAGATATTAATATCTACCGCTCATTTGATCCCTAGTGGTGTTCTTAAGATGTCTCACATTTATGAAGGATTTGTAGAAAGTTCGAACAATTTTGCCATTGTAAATACTGAAAAAAATGACGAAATTTTTTGGTTCTATCCACGTAGTATAATCAGAAGCGAATTGGATTCTTTTTGCGTTTCATTGCAACAATTAGGGTTATTAGGAGATTGGAAAGTGTTTTTAAGACCCGTTTTACCCGAGTGGTTACCTAATTTAGAATCTAAGTTCTTAAAATATGTTATTAAACAATACGAGACTCTTATAAAAAAACCGGTAATAACTAATATAATTCATGGTGGATTAGAGACTGGAATGATTAGCACTAAGATAAGTGAACTCCAAATGGTTTCTTTTGGTCCAACAATCGAAGGTTTGCATTCGCCGAGTGAAAGATTAAAAATCTCTGATGTGGGATTAATTTATAACCTTATAAAATTAATAATTAAGGAACTTAATGAAATGTAGAAATCCATAGAAATCCCTTATGTTTCTTCTAGTTTTATGACGTTACTTAATTTCTCTTTAATTATTGATTGTTTATCTTTTTCTAATTTACATTCTGTAACTTTCCAAAAACGATACTCATGATTAAGATACGCGAGACATTTGTTTCTTATCTCTTTAGGGCAATTTGAGAGTTGCCAGCACTGAAATAATTTTTTATCATAATACTTATGAAATTTTTTTGGTAACTTCTCAAAATCAAATTTGGTTTCTCTAAGATATTTATCTAAATCGTTCGAATTATAGGTATTCCAAAATAGAACATTTTTCGATTTATTTTCCTCTTTTCCAAGGAAATCTAGCATTGCTGCCATGGTTTTACCTGTATATGTCGTTTCTAGTTTGAAATCACTTTTCTTTCCTTCTAGTTTATAAATTAAATCTACCGCGTTTTGACCCTTAATAGTCTTTACACCATACCCTGATCCGAGATACCCTTTTATAATTTCGAAATTCTCTTTAGTGATATCTACATTTTCAATTCCATTATCTCTTTTTCTCAAATATTTAATGGCTTTTTTCGCGATTTTAATAACAGCTTTAGGATTTACAACAATATCTTGAGAAACATTTACGGCATACACTTTAGTTTTTAATCCTAAAAGTTGGCAACCAGCTATTAGACCAGCTGTAGTTCCACTCGATCCTGCAGCTACAAAAATAATATCAGGTACTGTTAGTAATCCTCGGTCTATTTGATTTTTTAATTCGAACATAGCATTAATAAAACCAATTGATCCTAAAGGTGTCCCAACTCCCAGAAGTGGTGATCCTCCTATCGACATTAAAAAATATTTTGGATGAAATAATCTGTAAAGTAAACTTTTGAGAAGTCCTAGCTCAAAACTCTTTGTGAAATGTAATTTTGCTCCAAAGTAATCATATAGAAGAAGTGAACGCTGAACGTGCCAAGTTAATGGTTGGAGGGATAAAAACAATTCGCACTTCAAGCCTAGTTCTTTGGTGATTATGGCACAAGCTATACCATGATTCGTTCCAATACCTCCTAAGGTAATAATACCTTTCTTTTTTTTAAGAAGCGCTTCTGCAAAGATGAATTCGAACTTTCGAGGTTTATTCCCTCCATATATATTATGTACTTTATCATCCCGCTTAATATATATAGCTCCATCATTTAAATTCAAATATTTCTCTAATTCTTTCAGTCTCTCAACCTTAGATGGTGCTCCCGTTAATAGAGATACCCAAGGAACTTTTCCTTCTAAATTCGGATATACACCAAACAAAATTGGCTTTTTTTTCTCCATGAAGATTAGAATTTGCTATATTAAAAAAAATCTTATAAATTTTCTAAATGAGAGAAGAATACTATGTTATCCTTAATTTGAAAAAATATAAGTATATCTATCAAATTATCTATAGATGTACAATTTTATAGAGGTATAATTTAAGATGGATTTTGGTATTAAAGATTATTCATTACTGGATGATATTGGACCCGAAAAGATTATAGTTATAAGAAACCCATCAACAGATTTAAACGCCGTTTTAGTTATTGACAACTCAGCTTATGGAATTCCTGCTGGTGGTGTAAGACTTGCGCCGGATATTTCAATTGATGAAATAATTCGATTATCGCGGGCTATGTCTCTCAAATTTTGTGCTTATAGGTTGAAAATTGGGGGTGCAAAAGCGGGAATATGGGGTGATCCTCTTGATAAAGAGAGAAAGGATACATTGTTAACAGGTTTTGCAAAAGCAACAGAGCCTTTTATTAAAAATGATGTGTATTATCCTGGGCCAGACATGGGCACCAACGATAATGACTTATTCAAAATGTTTAGTGTCATGGGTGTTCCAAATCTTGCACCAAAAAAAATTGGCTTATTTAAAGAAAGAATTCCTGTAGAAGAATTATTTACCGGCTATGGAGTATCTAGTTGTCTTGAAATTATTTATAATAATATAGATAAGCTCTCAAAATTGAGACGCGATCCAAATAAGAAACCTAAAGTTATTCTAGAAGGATTTGGTAAAGTAGGAACAGCTCTAGCTATGAGTTTAAAAGAAAAAGGATTTTTATTGACAGGAATTTCTACGCTTAACGGTGCCATTTATGATGAGGATGGACTAAATATAGACGAACTATTACGACTTAAACTCGAATTTGGTGATGACCTTGTAAATCAATATGAAAACAAAAACCTAACGAAAGTTCCAAAAGAGAAATTATTTGAATTATCTTCTGAATTTAAAACTGATTTTATTATACCCGGTGCACGACCTGATGTGATTCACAAAGGAAATGTCGAAAAAATCAATGCTATTGCCCTCGTTCCCGCTGCTAATATTCCTTATGAGAAAGGTACAACTAAAATTCTAGCTGAAAAAGGAATTATTGCTTTTCCAGATTTTGTTGCAAATGCAGGTGAAGTATTAGCTGTATTAGTAAATAAGGTGGCGAAAAATGCTGATGAGATATTTGAATACATTAACTCTAAAATAAGTGAAAAAACATTTCAAGTGATTCAAGCAGCTAATGATAAAGGCATGTCACCTTATGATTATGCTGTAGAAGACGCTTTGAATGAACTTAAAAAGAAAATAAAAAGAAAAGCAAATTTAATTGAAAAATTAAATAAAAGATTTAAATAGAAATCTATCAAAAATTAAAGTAATTTAGAATTTATAATATAATTGAAAATCTGACAAAAATGTGAAAACTATGGTTGAAGACAAAGAACTTAGTCGCGGTTTGAACTTACCAATGGCGATTTTTATTATAGTTGGAATGGTTATTGGAGCATCAATTTGGGTAAATCCTGCAGCTTATCTTTCTGAGACAGGACCTGCAATGTTTTTTGCATATTTATTAGCAATAATTCCTGCCGTTTTTGTAGCATACATTTCAGCATATCTTGGATCAGCATTTCCCGTGGCTGGTGGTTCATATGTTATAACAAGTAGGATTTTAGGGGGATTTGGAGGATTTATGGCTGTTTGGTTAATAATTTTAGCAGTAGGATCAACCTTAGCGTATTTAGGGGCAACTTTTGGAGTATTTCTTGCTCAGGCATTTCTAATTCCTGCAGATTTTGAATTGATATTTGTTATATTAGTTGGGCTAGTCGTATTAACAGTTTTCTATTTCTTGAATTGGATCAAAATTGAATTGTCTGGTTTAATTGAGTTAATCATCACTCTTGTTGGAGATGTTCTCGTAATGGTCATTTTCATCGTTGCGGCAATTCCCGCTTTTAATCCATCTAATTTCTCAAATCTATTTCCCTTAGGGGTTACACCAGTTTTATTTGCTGCTTTGGTTTTCTTTTTCTCTTATGTTGGATTTACATTGATTTTAGATGTTGCTGGGGAAGTTAAGAACCCTAAAAAGAATATTCCTAGAGCTCTACTAATTAGCTTCGTCATCTTACTTTCATTGTATACTCTCCAAGCGTTAATGGTTGCTGGCGTCCAACCTTATAATGTAGTAGTCGGGACTGTTCTCGAGATAATATTAACTGGAGGGCTCCTCCCTCAAGGAATGGTGGTTTTTGTTGCTATTTTGATCGCTGTTGCTATTGCATCAACTGTCCATCCATCCTATATGGCTTATTCCCGCGACATTTTAATGATAAGTAGAGAAAATCTATTTCCAAAAAAATTTTCAAAAGTACATGAAAAACATAAAACTCCTATCCCTGCACTAACATTACTCTACATCATCGGCGTAATTTTTTTAATTACATTTATACCGATACTTAGATCGCTTGCCGGAATAACAATTGAACTCGCAGCAACGTTATTGAGTGCTGTTGTTGGCGTAGTAGTTCTAATCATTCAAATCCCTTTATGTATTGGAGCCATATTCTTCCGCAAGAAATTTCCTGAATGGCATGAGAAAGCTGGATTTAAACCCTCTTCAATAATGATAAAAATCTTTGGCATCCTAGGAGCTATATTTTCAGCATTATTCCTTCTCTTACTGTTTTTGGATCCTGATGCTGGTTTAATAATCTCTATGATTGTTTTCCCCTTCATGGGTATTGGAATAATATTATATTTCATCAAAAGTTCTAGGCTTAAAAAAGCAGGAGTAGATATTAAAGCAACGATGAGGAAATTACCTGAATCAGTATCAATTGACGAATAATAAATTTTATTTTTTCTTTTATTTAATTTAGAATGAAACCATCATCCTTTCTTGAAATAATATTCATTTTTAGGAACTTCTCTAAATGCTTTTCAATCATTAAAACTTCAGCAATAAGTTCAAAATCCTTAAAGGCAGAATACTTTCGATATATAATATTTTTGCTTCTTAAATCGTTTAATCTAACTGGACTACTGATTTCTGAGAAAAAAGTAAGAATTCTATCGTCCCGTTCTTGCAAGATTGACTTGTACTTCTCAATTTCCTCATGAATTTGTGTCTTCCCTTCAATTATTCCCCTATGTCCTGTAACCACAATATCCGCATCTATACTTTTAATTTTAGCTATAGATTCCTCAAATTCTATTAAACTAGCATCAAGATTTCCATAATAGGGATGCTTAGTCAGGTCGATATCACCAAGAAAAGCTATTTTTGAATTGAGTTCATAGAATGCACAATGCCCGGCAGTATGACCAGGAGTAAAAAGAACTTTTAATTTCAACTGATCCCCAATGTTAAAAATATCGTTGTCTTCAATTAAGTTGTCTATTTTAATGTTACGCATCCTAAGAAGTTCAATTAAGCTTTTTAGCTCATCTTCAACGGGAGTATTTCTAACATTATAAAGAGGTATCATTTCATCAACATTTTCAATTGGTGATTTATCTTTAGAATGACAATAGAACTTCGCATCTCTTAATAAATAATTACCAGAAATATGATCCTCATGCCAATGGGTTAAAAAAACCTTATTGATTGGAAAATTCTTTTTTAATCTCTTTAATCTTCTAGGAGAAATCCCCGTATCTATTAAATAATCTCCGATTAACATAGAATTCGAATAAGGGTATCTAGCACGTTGTTCTCCTTCAATAAAATAAATACCTTCAAATTCAATAGATAAAGGTTTAATGAACTCTTCCATGATAAACTTATTTAAATTTTTAAATTCTTAAAGTCATGTACGGTTTGATCTTAAAATAATAATACCTTGAGACAATATCCAAGTCGGAATTGCGAAAAATACAGCCCATTCCGCGACCATTTTAAATGAGATGTTAAGAGGTAGAGAATTAATTATGATATATGCTAAAAAAACTGTTGCTATCATAAATCCAATAATAGAGTGTAATTTTGATATACTTGGAGTGAGATACGCAGTGATTCCATAAATGATACAACTAAACATTCCTCCGTAAAAGAAAAGTCCAGCAGCAATATTGTGTATTCCAAAAATTAACTCTAAAGGAAAGATTCCAATCAACAGAAGGCCAATTCCTAACATAATACCGCATCCTAGAGATATAATAATTAAAAATTTTATTGCTCCTTTTTTGTGTAAATATCCTGCTAGATATAAACTATAAATCCAACTAATAATACCTGAGTATACCATACCTCCATTAAAAACAACATTGGAACCGTTCGGACCTACCCCTAAATGACTAACCCAATGAGTTATAAAGCTAAATGTAGGATCTCCTGAAATATATAACAATATTGCTGTGATAGCTGTTAAAAAACCAATCAAAGCTCCAACTACGACTATGTGACTTACAATCATATTTCCATAGAATTTATCCACCTGTTTCATATTCCTACATCCTATAAAGTATATTGTACGAAATTAATTTTGAAAAAGATAAAAAGTCTCTTTCTTTAGAAAATAAGTTAAAAAATATTAATCTTATTCCAATTGGATTTAAATAACTAGATTAACACTATAAATCTAAAAAAAGCACTTAGACACGACTAAAACAATTTCTATAAACAATAAAATATGAAGTGATGAAATGAGAGAAGAAGACTTAATGAGATTGTTAGCAGGTATAGGTGGAGCAATTACATTAATTGAAACTATAATAGGTTTTAACGAACGGAACATTGATACTTCCAAAGTAATATCAATAGTAATATCAATCATTCTTAGTGTCATTGTTTTACTTAGTGTTATTAAACCTGGTAATCCTGTACCTATGAATTGGTTATTATTTGTGGGATTAGGTATAGTAATAATAATATTTAGCAGCTTGGCTGGAGGAATACTAATCTTAGTTGCTGGATTTATTGGATACACAGAAAGATAAAATGAAAATTAGCTGTTAATACCTCTTTTTTTCTTTTATCATTACTTAATAACTTTTAGCAATATAAACTGTACAAGTCGCTGGTTTTTTACAAATTATACAAGTTGCAAATTCATGTTTTTCCTCATCAATTCGTTTACCACGCACGAATCCCCCAATATCTTTCTCAACTACTTCTGCACAATGTTCACCATCAAAATCTATTGAACAAAATCCACAACACACAATTTTTCCGTTATTAATAGCTTTAATAGCAGCGTCTTTTTCATACGCAACTTCTATCTGTGACTCAAAATCGACAAAACTTTTCTCTTTTATTTCTTTTGTATAATTATCTGCGAGGTTATTTATGAATTCTTTTAATTCGTTTTCTTCAACAAAGAATTTTTGACCATCGTGTCTTTTGACAATTACTACTTGGCTTTTTTCAATGTCTTTGGGACCTATCTCAATTCGAATAGGAACTCCTTTTAACTCCCAAAAATAAAATTTATTTCCAACAGATTCGTCTGAATCATCAATTTTAACACTGTATTCATCTTTGAAGATGTTGTATAATTCTTTTGCTTTTTCCAACACTAGAGTTTCTTTTCCTTTAAAGATAATAGGTATTATAATAATTTGAATTGGTGCAAAATCAAAAGGTAACACTAAGCCTTTATCATCACCCAAATAGGCGATCATTGCTCCATAGTTTCTGCTCTGAGCAGGGCCATAGCATGTCTGATACCCATATTGCTCTTTCCCATCGGTATCGATAAATTTTACATTAAATGGTTTGGCAAAATTCTGCCCTAATAGATGTGTAGATGGTAACTGAAGGACTTTTCCAGAACCCATTAAAGCATCCGCAGCGTATGTGTGAACTGCCCCTGCGAATTTATCCCACTCTGGCCTTTGGAAAAAAATAATAGGAATACAAGCCTCATCCTGAAGCATCTCATAGGTCGTTTCCATATCCTCTTTTACTTGATTCATTGCTCCTTCCATAGTAGTAAATACATTATGTGATTCAATCCAATGAAATTCTCTTGCTCTAAAAAAGGGTCTTGTTGCTTTACCTTCATATCTCCAAACTTGACATGACAGATACCTCTTGAAAGGTAAATCTTTATAACTTCGAATCCACAAGGAGTACATTTTATATAGAGCTGTTTCACTTGTAGGTCGTAATGCTAATCGTTCTGCTAACTTTCCTGAACTACCTGCTTCAGTCACCCAAAATACTTCTGGAGCGAAACCTTTGACATGCTCTGCTTCTAAGAGAAAATTCGATTCTGGAATCAACGAAGGCATAGTCAGCGGCATGTGTCCTTTATCTTCCAGACATTTTTCATACTTGGCATACATCTTTTTTATTGTGATGGTTGCCCATTCTCGATATACAACAAATCCCTTAATGTTATATCTAATATCCGCTAGCTCTGCCTTGTTTATTAGCTCCGTAAACCAACCAGAAAAATCCTCTTCTTTAGATATTGTTATTCCGGTTAAGGGAGCCTCCTCCTTCTTTTTAGCCATAAACTATCATTAAAATAAATGCATTAAAAGTTATATATTTTTTGAGCTCTAACAAGTATGAATTAAAAAATTAATATCTTCCAATATACTTAATAATCAGGATTTAACTTGGCATTAGTTATTATAGAAGCAGTTATAAATTCTCGCTCGAGTGTAAGATCAGTGATTTCTAGCAGTAAGATTACAGCTTCATAACCTTTCGAGATGAGGAATTCCTTTAGTTCTCTCCCGATATCTTTCAATAATTCCTCGTCTGTTGAATAGACAGAATAGTTGATAATTGTTCTAGGATTCCTGATAAACTCCGCCCTTCTTAACATTTCCTCGTTATCTATGATGGCTATCTCATCTGCTCCAGCGATTTCTGCTATCTTTTTGATTTCTGTTTCTAATGAACCAAAAGTAAAATATTGTTTACTTCCCATTTCTATTTTTTCTGCCAATACGCGCTCAAGTTCTTCCCGGGTAGTCTTGTCGTAAAACACAGTTAATTCGTGAGAACAAATTTCTCGATATTTGCCAGAAATCAATCTTTCTTTCTCTTCAATGAAATCAATAATGGTGTCGTAGTATTGATCGTCTAATTTTTGAAATTCTTCAACACATCTTATATAGTGCGTTAACTTATCTATTAAATCGTAATAAAATTTCAAGCGAGATTTAATCCTAAGCTTATCGCTAATTTGCTTAATTTCTGGATAATATTTCTTTAAAATGAGGTTAACATTTCTATTGCTTAGAGCGCATAATTTTGCGATTTTCTCAGAGTGCTTAGTGGATTTGAATGTAAAGAGTTTAAGGATATCTTCCTCTATAATAGTAAGTTCATCAAATACTTCTGAAATTTTATTGTTATACTTCTTCTCTATATAAGACATTTCTATAAATAAGATAATGTAGTATTATATAACAATTTTTTTCATAAACTCTTTAAACTGACATATTTATGAGGAACTGAAAAATAAAAAAAAGAGTTTTAGATTAAATTTCTACCCAATTAAACACCAAAGACTCTTGCTACAGTCATAACAGATCCACTTATTAGAGAAACCGTAAAGTTATCGTTGAGTTGAAAGGAAAATAATTCAACAAGGGGCGCCGTAATTCCTCCGATTATCAATATAAATAAAGGTATGTCTAAAATATTGTAAAGGACGAAACCGCAGATTAACACGCATCCAAAATACGCTAATGTGCCCTCTAAAGTCTTTTGAAATATCTTATGCCTACCAAAAGCTAATCCAAATATTTTACTAAAAATATCGCCAAAAATTAGGAATGTTAAAGCAGTAATGGCAATATTTTTCTCAAACACAAGAATGGTAATGAAAGCAGCCACAAGAAATATTGTCATAGAAGAAAATTTCTTTACTTCGTTTTTCCTAAAGATAGATTTGATTTTCACCGTTAAAAGTTCGTTGGTTTGTTTATTTAGGAATCTCGTTATATCAAGCGCAATAAAAACCATTGCAACAATCCCTATAATAAGAAGAGCTACAATTTGGGTGAAGATTATATAAAAAAAGATAAATAAAAAAGCAAATGGTCTCATAGCTACCCGCCACCAGTGAGTTTTAAAAGTTTCATCTTCAATTTTTATGACTTTTCCTTTTATCGTATCATAGAGAGAAACCGATATATCGTATACGACTACAATCAAAAAGAAAAGATTATAAGGATTTCCTGGATAATAAATAAATGCTGCGTATCCAACTAAACCGAGCGCTATAATAGCTACAATGATCCCTGTTTTCGTAACAAAAACAAAAATGGCGAGTACAAATATTAAATAGGCAAAAATAAAGATTAGCATTTCGGGACCAGTAAGAAGATAATTTAACAAATACGCAAGTAAGATGCCTGAAGTGGTCGCCATGCCTTGCCCTCCGCGAAATTTAATGTAAAAAGGAAGAACATGTCCCGCAATAGCAGCTAAACCGCTTAATTGTGCAAATATAAAATCAGCACCAATTAACAATGATAAATAGATCGCTAAAATACCTTTAAAAAAATCAAAAGTACCCGTAGGTATAGCATATTTCATGCCTAAACTTTTAAAAGTATTAACCGTTCCAGCAATACCATCTCCTTTTTCACGTATGTCGAAATTTTTCAATCTTCCAAAAATATAAGCTGGATTTATTGAACCAATTAGGTAACCGATGACAATAACTAAAACATTTATAATGATTGTAAATGGCTCCATACTATCACGCAATAAATATACAAAATTATATATACTAAGATATTATTATTAGCTTCCTTTTATACATATGTGCAAAAATAGACATAACATGAGTAGAATTTCAAAAAATGATTATCATTTTTGAATATTCAAGATTAAACTCATAGAAGATTATAAAGTCTTAAGATTTTAGAGATGAAGATACATAAAGCGTTCCATAAAGTATAGAAAAATTTGATTATAATAACCAGAAAAATAGAAATCACTTGAGTGCCCCCCTAACAGCATCCAAATAATTGCACAATTAGTATTCCCTTTTGCTAAATAAGAATCTCTAAAAATATTACTAATCCCAAAATAAGTAAGAACATCGTGAGTACCCTGAAAAATTAAGCAAGGTGGACTTCCAGGCTCGATTAATTTAGCTGGGTCTGTAAATTCTTCCTTTCCATCAATTCCAAAATATACCATCTGGCCATTTGATGGATAGAATGGAATCAATCCTTTTATTGTTAAGTTCTGACTAAATAAATTTGAATAATTGCCACTCGCTAGTGCTAAACCTGCTGCACTTGCGAGATGTCCTCCTGAAGATCCTCCACTAAAGAAAACAGAATCTAGATTAGCTCCGTATTCGTTCGCATTTTCAGTGAGGTATTTAGTAAATTCACCAATATGACGAATCATGTCGTCAATATTAAAATCTCCTTTATTATAACTAGGTGTAATAAAATCCATAGCTGCAATCGGGGAATCATACAAACCATATTGAATATCAAACACTATATACCCTTGAGCCGCGAAATACTTATTCATCTGCATCATGTTTGATTCTCCTTTATCACCTGATACCCAACCTCCACCGTGAATTCGAATTAATGTGGAATTCTGCCCTGGAAGCCCTTCTCCTTTCCCCAATGGCATATATGCATCAAAATACAATTTAATGCTTTCATTGTCGTAAAATAGAACATTTTCTATTATATTGCAATCTTTAGATGGAATTCCTAAATAATACCCTGCTGTCGAAAAAGAAGTTTGTAAAAAGTAATCGTTAGTTTCTGAAGGAATTTTTTGTTGCCAATTTTGACCAAAAGCCTCTGAAAAACGTACTTCGGCATTTAATGCCGTGATGTTTGAAAGAAATAAAGGACTTAGTAATGCTGTAGAAACAAAAATTCCTACGAGGGCTACTCTACGGAATTTCTTCCGATCCCATCTCCCCCGCTTTAACTTTAATAGAATGATCGTGTTAGATAAGAAGATAAACGACAAGAAAACTCCATATTGAGATGAAATATAAGCAAGTTGGGTTGTTACAAATTCAAACACGCCAAAGAGAGTTATGAAAGCACAAAAAACACCGAAAATAAAACCACTCCAAAATATAACTACTAAAATTTTCCTAAAAATTCTTTGAAATCTAACACCTTTCATGGATTTTCTTCTATCGCTTCCTATATCTTTACTCCATATATCAGAATTCTTTCTTGTTAAAATATCAAATAATCCCATTATAATACCAAATGTTAAAATTCCAAAATAACTGAGATGAGTCAATGCATATCCTCCTAAAAAACCATCAGAAATTGCTCCAGAACTTAAAAGATTACCTTGCATCATGCCAAACATTGCAAATATCATAAAAGCAAGAAAAATATACCCCAATATATACAACCTATATCCTAATTTACTCCCTTTATTAACTTTCAATAAATTAAGATATACTAATAAAAGGTTATCAAAAAGAGTAACTGTTAAAATTACACCAAATATGTCCCAAAGTAGTAAATATTCAGGAATAACTATATATAATATACCTGAGACAAAACAAAATGTATTTAATAAAAGTAAAGAATAACTTACATTCTTTATAGTAAAAATGCCTTTAAATTTCCGTACAGTATATTTGAAATTCAATAAAACCGCTTACGCAAGTGTCACTTCTTAACTGGGACTCGTATACCTTTCAATCAAGCTTATTATAATATCTAAACTCGATGATTTAAACCCTTAGTATTAATTAAAATAAAAAATAAGTATAAAATAAAGACAACCATAATTTCCCTTATTTGTACAAAATTGGAATACAAGACGAAAAAGTAAAAATTTAAATATCATAAATTATGCATTTAAACTCAGTTTTAAGTTATTTAACGTTAGCTTATAATAAATGAATGTAAATTAATCAGAATTTAAAAATATAAAATAAAAAAAAAGATAATAAAAAAACCATTAAAGCTAGTTCTTAACCGATTAAGCTAATTTCATTCTAATTTGCTTGGATCGGGACCGTAATGTGACCTCTGTAACTTTGGCCACTTCTGAGACTTCTGCTTGTGTTTTTCGGCAGTTACTTGATTTGGCCGCCATATAAATTACACTTGCCGCTAATCCCTTAGGATCTTTCCCAGTTCTTAATAGTCCGTTTTTTGATGCGTCTGCGAGCATGTCGATTGCTTTCTTCTGAACTTCCATAGGTAAGCCCAAATCATTTCCGAATCGAAATACTAACTGTTCGGCTGTAATTGGCTTATATCTTAGATTCAATTCTGGTAAAACTTCTTTCACAATCATTCCTAAGCTTCTATGTACAGTCCTTCGCGGAGTCATTGAAGCATCGCAAACTTCCTCTAATAATCGTGGAAATTCGTGAACTCTGATTGCAGCATATAATGAAGCAGCAATAAAACCATCGATAGATCTACCCATGGTTAACTTCTTCCTTGCAACAACACTATATATTTTCCATGCTGTTTCTTTGATATATTCAGGAATGTTCAATTTCGATGTAAGCATTTTTAACTTTGGTTTTGCTTCCCAAAAGTTTCTTTCAATGCTGGAAATTAAAGAATTTTGAATTTTTGAAAGTCTGGAAAATAAAGTTTTTCCTTTAGCGTTAATTAATCTTCCTTTCGAATCAATCTTGGAATTTGGTAGCATAGTTCTTGGCCCGAACTCTCGCCATCGTGGTTCGGTTCGTCTTCGTTTGTTTACTTCTTCTACTGTATATGCTCTCCTCTCGTTTCCAACCAAGTTTCTACTCTGAATCATTCCACAGTTTAAACAGACAACATCACCATCTTTAGATTCAACTGAAGGATTTTCGCAACAGTGTCCACTAGGACTATCCTCTTCTGAACTAACCTTCGCTGATCGTAGGCGGTCTCGATATGACATATATTTTCACTTTGTTTTTTGATAATTTTGTTAAATAATGATTATTCAATATTATTACGTAAACTTTCGTTAAAATGTATGACGATTTTAATTTATAAGTTTTTCGAAAATATCACTACGAATAATATTATTATAAATTATGTACAATGTAAATTATGTAACTCCACTATTTAAAAATGTTTTTATGTACAGACGTGATATTCCCCAGAACATAACATTGGACGGGATTTGCGGGCAGATGGTGGGAAAAAAGTGAATTTATTTTTTATAAGCTGATGTCGTGAGATTTTATTGTAGCACTATTACGGGTAATTTTAGTTACGATTTTATCCCAGATTAGATTAATTTAGAATTATATCGGTTTTTAGATTAAAATTCATTTAATTTAAAGAAAAAAAACATTACTGCATATCAGCAATTTAAACTCATTTAATTGAAATTGACTAATTTTCTTGCGACACTCTTGAAAGTTTTCTCCACATTATAACCCGTTAAAGCAGATATTTCAATATATTCTAAGTCTAAAGTGTAAGCAAGTTTTATAGCGTCAGACTCGCTTACAATTCTTTTTTTAACTAAGTCATTCTTATTCCCGATAAGATAACCCTTGAGTGCTTGATCATTTTTCATGTAGTTTTTAGTGTCTTGATACCATTTTGGAACATTAGCAAAAGACATCGCGCTTGACAAGTCAAAGAGTACTAAAATGATACTTGCTCCCTCGTAGAATTTTTTTCTTATGGTTTCAAATTTAGTTTGCCCCCCAATATCCCAAAGCACTAATTCAACGATGTTAGTATCAATATCGAATATTTTGTGGGTGATGTTTAAGCCCATCGTTGGAATATATGCTCTGATGAAAACACCGTCAGTGTATCTGAGAATTGTAGAAGTCTTACCTACCTGAGGGTCTCCTAGGACTACAACTTTAAATTTCTTTTTCTCTACCTGACTATTAAGAATAATTTTTTTGGTCGGTTCCGCTTTCTCTGGTACATACTCGCTTTTAGAAGACAAATAATCTGTTAAGTTACATAATATCATGTGCAACTTCACGATTTCTTCGTTTAAAACTTCGTCGATAGTCTCTTTTTCCTCAAGCGTGAGCAGAGTACTAACAGTTTTACTAAAATACGAATCGATATAACTCATATATCGATAATAGATTTGATCCTCTTCCTCAGCAAATATAAAAATTATTGCGGATTTCGAAACTCCCTCTCTAATAGCGGATCCTTCCCTTTTAAAATATTTAATTAAGACCTTGATTTTTAAAGCTGAAATAGGAAAAATTAAGAGAACTTCGGGGATGAAAGATGTATCTCCAGAGATGATCGAAATGCATTCTTCACTGATATAATTACGGTGTTCTTCTGGAAGATTAAAAGGATACCAAAATTTAATCCTTGGAGTATCGTTATCTATATCAAGATAAATGATAGCGTTTGTTGATTCCATTTCACTTTAGAATAAATCTACAATTATTATATAACATTACTAATTAACTCATTTAAATTATTTGTTTATAATTGGAAGAATTTGGGGGCCATTAGGTAAAACAAGTATCTTTGCGTTCTTTCCGTGTTTAATTAAAGCTTGGTTAATAGCATTTTCTACGGTATCAGCATATTTTAACCCAATATTTCCGATTTCTTCTTCTCTCATATTTGATACAAGATAAATTTCAGCCTTCATTAATACTCGGGTTAACACTTGAATTTCCCATTGATCAGGCACAATTATCTCTTTGTTTAGAATTTTTTTATAGATTTCTTCAGGAGATTTTCCAGAAAAAATTAGCTCTTTAAACTTGTCTTGGCCAACGCCAACTCCTTCTCTACATTCATTCACGGAAATTATAGTACCTCCTTGTTTCACACCCATTTCTCCAATTGCCATACTCTTTACCGCTTGATACAGGTTAAGATCTAAAGGATATCCTCCATTTCCGCAGACTACAATATCAAAAGGTTCTTGAATTTCTTTGAAGATGTGCTTGTTTTGAAAATCTACTAATTTCTTATGAACAGATTCTAAATCACCAGCAGCTACTTTGGTGATTTCATGATTTTTGTTAATACACACATTAATTATAAAATCTGGACGAACTCTTTTAGCTATTTTAGCAGATTGAATTGTTAATGGATTGTTTTCATAGCTTCCAAATCGAGCATAAGGAGAAGCAATATTTTCAGCGGAGTGATTTGCTAAAATCGTTTCGGCACCAGCAATACCGGGTACAATAGATTTATAACCGCCTGAAAAACCAAAGAAGAAATGGGGTTCGACATAACCGGTTACAATTTTTAGATCGCTTTCAAAATAGCACTTATTGATAGAGTCTGGACTATCAAGTCCACTCTTATTTAAAGATACTAGAGATTGAGCATCTGTTGCAGTGTGATTAAATACTTTCACATCTCTAGCTTTAACTTCACCTAATATTCTTTCTATTTCGTCTTTACGAGATGGACGGTGTAATCCTGTGGCAATTAAGATAGTAATACTTTTTTCTTGAATCCCGTAATCGACTAATTCTTGTAAAAGCCCATTCAAAATAAGATGTGTTGGAACCGGTCTTGTTGCGTCCGATGCAATTATACAAACATTTTTTATCGTTTGCCGAGTCTTAATAATAGACTCTAAAGAAGGGCTTCCCAAAGGATTTCTTATAGCTTCTCTAATCGCTTTAATTGGATTTTCAATTACATTCTGCTCCACAGGATGGATTACTGCGGTGTTCCAATTAGGATTAACATTTAGCTCAATTCCATTTCTTCCATAATCTAACTTCATGATATCAAGATGTTTACATTTTGATATGTAATATCTTATATTGTGTTAAAAGTGTCAGACTTATAACCCCAACATTTTAGAACATGCTCCGTTTCGCTAATAATATTATCAATAAATACTTTTATTGGCAAAGCTTCGTCAACATGGCCAATCGCCATTGATGCTATGGGAGAATCTTTTAACTCGAGATGGAATATTTTTTTGTAGTATTTCTCGTCAAATATATCTTGATTTAAGACCTTTTGTTTCCAATTTTCTGAAGCAATGCTTTCTGTTGTAGCAATAATTGAGCTTCCTAAACAAACTGCGTCCGCTCCCATCGCTAACGCTCCAAGAAAACCTCTTGCGTCCCCTATGCCTCCAGCAGCAATTATAGGCACATTGAGTAATCTTCGTGCCATCGTAATATTAACAAGCGTGGTATTTTGAACAGGATTTTTAAAGCCCGTTCCCTCAAGACCTACAAGTGTGACTGCATCTACTCCAGCATTTTGAGCGGCTAATGCGTGCTTTATAGTAACGCATTTATGGAACCAATAGCATCCTGCGTCTTTTATCTTAGTTCCTAATCCTGGAGCTTGATACGCAGAAGTAGTAAATATTTTTACTCCCATATCAATTGCTAAATCTAAGAAATCGTAATAAGATTCCTCAGTTCTTCCATAGCGTTTTTTTAAAAGATATGGAGGTGTTATAGTAAAATTAACTCCAAAAGGCTTATCTGTTAATTTCATCATTAGTTCAAGATCGGATCGGAAAGCTTCAATTTTAGGATAATTAATAGCAGTAATAATACCTAATCCATCAGCGTTGGAAAAAGCACTAGCAAATTCTGCTCTTCCTATTATTGCAAACGCACCCATTATAAGTGGTAACTTAACCCCGGTTATTTTGGTTATTCTAGTTTGCCAAATCATTGAGTTTTGAACTATGTTTTTTAATAAAAATTTAATTTGAAGATAAAAAACAAATTTTTATCTATTTTATTTTTTTACTTCTAATACAGTTAAGAAAAATTTCTAAAAAAGATTTTTTAAAAAGTAAAAACACGATATTAATTGAATATTAGATAGGGAAAATCAGTAATTTGTGGTATTAGTGCCGAAGATACTAAAAGATCTCTGGGTTTTAACAGATAACGGAATTGTTCTATTCTCAAAAGTATTCGATCAAAAAGTAAATCCTCAACTTTTTGGGGCATTAATGAGTGCACTAAACAAATTCGCTGAAGCTCTTAGTGATGGTGGAATCAGTTCATTTGAAAAATCCGATCTCCGATTTGTCATAATTAAGCGGAGAAGTTTTCTTTTTATTGGAAGCTCTTTAACCAAAATGAAAGAGAAAAAAGTTATTGATGAATTAATGCGAATCTCTGATGTTTTTTTTAGAATTTATGCAAAAAATCTAGTAAATTGGGATAGCGATGTAAGTATTTTTTCTGGTTTTGGTGATTTTATCGATAAATCTTTAGAAAAATAACCGTAAAAAATTTAAGAATGAATGGATATAAAAAACATGAGATAAAATCAATTGGTATTATTCCTATGAACAATAATAAAAAGAACAAAGATACTGAAAAAGAGTTAATCAAAACCCGAAATATAAAAGATTACGAGGATGTTCTCAATAATAATAAGTTACATTTATTTCCTGCTAGTGACTATAATAGTCGCTTGAAAAGTCTAACAAGTCCTCGCTTTCTTGGTTCTTACCACATGAAAGAAGATATGAATCCAAAATACAAAACATTTAACACCCTTCTAAAAGGGGATCTCGAAATTAAATACTCCAAAGCATTAAGAAGTACGCTAATTAACCCTATAACAATTGCTTTAATAATCATTGCGTTGGTATTTAACATACTCTGGTTCTTTTTTATCTAATTCTTGGTGTATCTAAATAGGGTATAATCAATATTTTACCTATTCATCACCTTTATCAAGTAGAATATATTTTTGTACCGAATAAATTTTAAAGAAATAAGATGTTTTACTATTTAAGCTACTTTATTTGCTTTTAAGAATGTAAGAGGTCTTTCTATTGATTTATGATGTTGTTATTATAGGTGGTGGAGTCACTGGTTGTTGTATCGCTCGAACTTTGTCAAAATTTGATCTCAATATTGCTTTATTAGAAAAAGAAGCAGATATTGCATCAGGTACTACTAAAGCAAACTCAGGTGTAGTACACGCAGGTTATGCATCACCACGAGAATATTTAAAGCGGGACATGTGTATCACTGGAAATAAAATGTATACTCAAGCTGTGGAAGAATTAAATTTTTCATTTCAAAGAATTGGTTCTTTTGTGGTTGCTTTAGAGGATAATCAAATAAAAAAACTTGAAGAAGAGAGAAGACAGGGAACTCAAGATGGAGTTCCTGGCTTGGAAGTGATCTTAGATAAGAAAAAAATAAAATATATGGAACCTAATCTTACAGACGAGGTAGTTGGAGTTCTACATGCACCATCAGCAGGGATTGTTAGTCCTTATGGGATGACTATTGCGCTCGCTGAGAATGCTGCCATGAACGGGGTAAAATTCTTTCGAAACCAAAAAGTAAGGAGAATTAAACATCAAAACTATACTTTTACGATTAAAACTAAAAAAGAGGAATTCAAAGCGCAAAATATTATTAATGCTGCTGGTGTTTACGGAGCGAAGATTTCGAAATTGGTTGGTTTGGACTATTTCAATATAATGCCAAGAAAAGGAGAATACATCCTTTTCGATAGGAATGCGATGCATTTAAACAAAATATTATTTCCCACACCTACTAAAGTTTCTAAAGGTATTTTGGTTTGCCCAACTGTAAGTGGAAATACATTTGTAGGACCAAACGCTCAAAATATTAGTGATAAAAAAGATATTGCTACAACTGCGGCAGGATTAAAAGAAATTTTGGACGGAGGAATGAACTTAGTCCCAAAACTACCAGTAAGATCCTCTATTAGAAACTTTGCAGGCTTAAGAGCAGTACCAGACACGTACGACTTTATTATTGACAATACGGATGTATATGGATTTATTAATGTAGTTGGTATTTTATCCCCTGGTTTAACATCTTGTTATGCTATTGCTGAAAGAGTTGTTGAGTTCTTAGAATTATTAGGTGTAAATACAAAAGTTAAAGAAGATTACAATCCAAATCGCCCTAAACCCGAAAGATTTAATGAATTTACTAAAAAAGAATTGGATGATAAAATAAAAAAAGATCCTACCTGGGGAAGAATTATATGTAGATGTGAAACGATTCCAGAAAGAGAAATTCTAAATGCTATTCATTCTCCTGTTGGAGCAACTACCTTAGATGGAATTAAATTTAGGTGTAGACCCGGTATGGGGAGATGTCAAGGTGGTTTTTGTCGGCCAAGAGTGATAGAAATTCTATCACGAGAATTGAATATTTCATATGAAGAAGTAGTAAAAATGGGAGAAGATACTAATTTTCTTGTCGCAAAAACTAAAGATGTTGTACTTAATAAAATGAGAGGTGACATTGAAGAATGAAGCAATATAAAGCTGATGTCGTTGTGGTTGGAGCTGGAGCTGGGGGATTAGCCGCTGCTATCGAAGTAAAAAAGGCAAAATTGGATGTACTAATTATTGAAAGAGATAGAGAATTAGGAGGTATAACTCTGCAGTGCATCCATAATGGATTTGGTTTAAAAGAATTTGGAGAAGAATTAACCGGTCCAGAATATGTTCAGAGGTTCATAAATCAAATAGTAGATTTAAAAATCCCATATTTATTAGATTCCATGGTAATCGAAATCACTAAAGAAAAAGTTATTTATGCAGTCAATAACAAAGATGGGCTAATTGAGGTAAAAGCAAAAGCAGTTATATTAGCTATGGGGTGTAGAGAAAAACCCAGAGGAGCGATTAATATCCCAGGATTTCGTCCCGCTGGTATTTATACTGCAGGACAAGCTCAAAGATTCGTTAATATTGAAGGTTATTTACCGGGAAATTCTTATGTAATCTTAGGAAGTGGAGATATCGGAATGATTATGGCTCGTAGATTGACTTGGGAAGGTTGTAAAGTTAAAGCTGTAGTAGAAATTCAACCTTATGTCAGCGGTTTGCTTCGAAATCAAGTTCAATGTTTAGAAGATTACGAAATCCCATTAATCACCAGTTATACTGTGACTAAAATACATGGTAAAGATAGGATTAAAGGAGTAACCATCTCTAAAGTCGATCGTAATTTTGATAGAATTATAGGTTCAGACAAATTTATTGAATGTGATACTCTGCTATTATCAGTGGGCTTAATTCCCGAAAATGAATTAACTTTACAAGCAGGAGCTGAATTATCTAAAAATGGAGGCCCCGTAGTGGATGAAAATTTAGAAACTACGATCGAAGGTATATTTGCTTGTGGAAATGTATTACAAGTTCATGATTTAGTTGATATGGTCACTGCTGAAGCTAAAAGAGCTGGAAATAACGCCATAGAATTCATTAACTCGAGATATGGTAAAGAATTAAAGAAGAAAGATATCATTAAATGTATACCAGGGGATAATGTCAATTATGTAAAACCAGATGTCATTAATAAAGTTGATATCTCTGAAAAGATAAACTTCACATTTAGAGTAAAATATCCTGATAGAAGAGTTCAAATACAATTTAAAGACGAAAATAATAATGTAATCTATAAAAGAAAGAAAATTTATGTAATTCCTAGTGAGATGATTGAGCTAAATCTAAATTTAGAAGATGCAAACATAATTCCTGACTGCAAATCGATTACAATAGAAGTAATACCTCGCCCTGAGGTATTAATTGAGGAGGATTAAATTATAGGAGAGTGTATAGAAATGAGTGAAAGTAGTGCAAGTGTTATAAAAGTTATAAGGTGTATTGTGTGTCCTACTGGCTGTGAAATACAAGCTAAGAAAGACCCGAAAGGTAGCATAATATTCGAAGGTTATACATGTGATAGAGGCTTAGAATATGCGAATCAAGAATTTTTTGAACCCAAACGAATCCTTACAACCACAATCAGAGTTGAGAATGGATTTTTACCTTTAATCCCCGTGAGAACCGATAAACCGATTCTAAAAGAGAAATTAAGTGAAGCGTTGATCGAGATTGCGAATACCAAAGTTAGTGCTCCAATAGAGATGGGAGAAATTCTAATAGAAAATATACTCGGATTAGAATCAAATGTAATTGCTAGTCGGAATCTGACTAAAAATTAAATATTCTTACTTCTTTTACAATTTAAAGAATTATTTATTCAAATCTATTTATTCATACATCTACGGGGTTAAGAAAAAATTATTAAAATTTATGATGTTGTAATAGTTGGAGGTTCTATTGCAGGTTCAGTTGCGGGAAGATACCTTGCAAATGCAGGTAAAAAAGTCTTGATCGTGGAAGTTGCTAATACTCCAAGAGAGAAACCTTGCAGTAGGATTCAATTTGGATATTTTGATAAAATATTAGGTAAAAAAAAACCCCAAGATAGATTATGTCAAAATGAGCTAAACACGCTTTACATGGAATTTCCGAATGAAAAATTATATAAATTTCCTTTCAAGATGTTCAACTTCACTCATGATGTCTTAGATAATTGGTTAAATGAAATTGCTATTGAATCAGGAGCAGAATTTAGGGATGGAGTAAGATGTAACGATATTAAAGAAAGTAATGGTAGTTACATACTAACGCTCAAACCAAAACACCAAGATATTGAACTAGTATCAGCTAAGTACGTTATTGCTGCAGATGGTTTATCTTCTTCAATTAGAAAAAAAATCAGACCTGATGATTTTGCTCGGAAACCCTTAGCTCCAACGATGAATTATTATCTGAAAACTGAAGGGGATGGAGATCTAGATCCTCACACTCTTTACCAGTTTTGGAACCTTGAATTTAATAACTTAATGTTTGCATGGATGTATAAAAAAAATGAGTTATGGGTAGTGGGAACGGGTCATACTGATAATTTAATCGAACGGTGTGATAATTTGTTGAAATACGTTCAAGATAAATTCGGGTTACAGGGAGAAATTGTGAAACGCGAAGGGTATGCGTCAATATTCAAATTGGATGCTCCTAATCATGTGTTTTTAGGTTGTGACAATATGCTATTTATTGGAGATGCAGCAGGATTAGTCGACATCTATCGAGGTTTAGGGATGGACGCAGCAGATTTAATTGGTAGACTTTTAGCAAATGCAATAATAAAAGGTGAAGAAAATAATACACCTCCCCTGACCCTCTATAAAAAGTATATGCGTAAAACTATAAAAAAAATTAATAAAAATTCAGAAAAGCAATTACTTATTTATAATAATAATAAAGAGTTAACGCAAGCATTGAAAAGATCTTTTATAAACATGGGACTTGGAACGCTTTTTGGTAACCTTTTAAATAAGTTTAAATCACCTAGTAAACTAAAACTCTTACCTGCTTAATTATTCTTAATAAATATAATAAAATTTAATAATGATTATAATAAAACTTTTTGAGGTACATGGTAGAACTAGATCAAATTTATAAGGTGCACAAAAATTTATACATTGGTGCTTATTGGCCAAGGCTAAATTTTAAGAAATTTAAAAAGATTGGTATTACTGCAATCGTAAATTTAATGGAAGAGAATTATTATGATCCTACTCCCTTAGGATTTAAGTATCTTTACAAAGGATTTCCAGACGATTGGTACCCTCCCCACGATTATCTGAAAGAAATTATATCCTTCATAGATCAACATATAACGAATGGAAAAGTTCTAGTTCATTGTGCTATGGGTATTTCTCGAAGTGGCGGTCTTATTATAGCATGGCTTTTAAAACAAAATCCAAAATGGAGTTGGAACGACGCTTTAGAATATGTTAACAAATCAAGGTTAGTTTTTCCCGCAATTGAGATAAAAGAATCAATTCTTGATTATTTTGAATCTATAGAGGGAACAAGAAGGGAACAAATCTATCGGTAGTCTTTGTTTCGAAAACAAGTTAATAACCTTAGTTTAAACTATTTTCCTTTAACAAAAATTTATATTAACTTTCTAAGATTATCATAATATAGTATTAGTTTAAAAAATGATATTATTATGTCGTTTCAGCATAAAAATCTTAGATCCCAGAGGATCGCGATATATTTTGATTGCATTTGCGGAACCATATGCTCAATATCTGCTTTTATTGGTATTGCAATTTTTACGCAACAAGAGGGAATTGTAAATCCTGGTAATTTCATTATAGGACTCTCTTTTTGGATTGGTTATTTACTATTATCGGTATTCATAATAAGCTTAGGAATATACACATATTTCCAAGAGAAAAATTTTGATCCTGATGCAATTCCAAAGAATAAGTTAAGAGCGCCTATAGTATAATAGCTTTAAGATTTTCCATTTTCACACTTCCCGAACCCTTTCTGTATTTCTATTTTTTACATAAATTTTTAAAATCTGATTAAGATCGTTTAATAAAAAGATTATTTCAAGATGCAAATAGAGAGGAGATATTAAATTGTCTGAATTTGAAGAGGAAATTTTAAGTTTACTAAGAAAAATTGACGAAAAACTTGATATGCTTCTAGTTAAAAAAAGTAAAAAAGCAGAATCGACGAAATTATCAACTTCAACGGAAGATTCATATGTTAAACCTTCTGTAATTGTTGAAAAACAAGAAGAAGAAGAAAAAGCAAAAGAAAAACCCCCCATAGAAGGAAGAAGAGTCTGTCCAGCGTGTGGTGGAACCTCATTTAATACAGAGGAAGACAAATCTCAAGTATTATTCCAACAAGCAGGAATAAAAATACACGCGAAAAAATATATTTGTAGAAATTGCGGAACGGAAGCCTAAAAACTATAAGGAATTTCTTTACCTCTTTATATCTTTTTTCTAAACCTCCAACAAATTGAAAAACACCATGTTCTAAATATATGTAAAGATATCTAAAAGAACATTAAAAGAAACTTAATTATATGTTTACTTTTAACAAGATTACTCTGTTCTTGTTTTTTACTAAGTTGAATTGATAAAATTTAATTAAAATCATACTTTTCCTATATTTGTGATGATTTAATGACAAACGGAGATATCATTATCCAAATAATGCTTATCACAATCGGAATGGTAAGTCTAGGAGAGGTTCTTAATAGAATTTTTGGTTTAAATATGGAAGCTGCGAGAGAAATAAGAGATAAATCACAGAACTTACAGGAACGAATGAGAACCGCAAGCCTCACTGGAAACCCTCAGGAAATGATGGAACTCCAGCAAGAATCAATTGAGTTAACGAAACAAATGATGAAAAAACAATTGATTCCTTCTTGTGTAAGATGTATTATATTTCTTGGAATATTTGCTTTGATTGGAGTAATATACGCAAATTACGAAAAAAATTTACTCCCATTTGATCTTTGGTTTTTTGGATCTGGTTGGTTCGCTATTTACTTCTTATTTTCAATTTCGTTTAGTTTAATTTTATATGGTTTAAAAAGATTATACCGGAAATTAACGGGTAAGGAAGTTAAACGTAAAAAACCATTAGGAGGTATTTTAGGGGGTTTATCACCCCAAACAGAAGATCAAGAGCAACATCTCCATTTAACTAGATCACTACCTGATGAATCAATACAAGCAGTAGTAAATGAAGACATACAATTAGATGAAGACGATCAAATGAAAGTTGATTCATGGAAAGATCGCATAAAAAAATGAATTAAATTGAGATTTAACTGAACTAACCAATTTTAAACAATAGTACTTATGGAAGAACAAAATGATATGAAAAGGCAATTGGTTTTATACTTCATTTTTGCTGCTTGCATGATTATTTTAAACTATATTATACAAAAAGTTAATCAACTTGCTATAGCTCCTTTTATTTGTAGCACTCTTGGAAGCAACGAATTTGTTCATATGATTTATTGTTCTACAAACCCTATTAATATGCCTGAATTGATGGGTTCAATCGCGGCTGTTGGTATTACTTATATTATCAAATTCTTTTTAGATAAATACATCGTCTTCAAGAAATCGAGCTTAAAACTTAAGGAAACCTCACAAGAATTTTTGAAGTACTTCGGGTTTGCCATTTTAACTACTATAGAAAACATTGGAATCCAGTTCCTCTTAACAAATTTTTTCAATACACCATTAGAATTGAGCTTTATTATCGCACTCTCTATTGGATATTTAACAAAATTCTTTTTAGACAGAAAGTATGTTTTCACTAAAGAATACTAGTAATATTGACGACTAATTCTTTTTTTTCATAAGTCAGAGTTCGCGTATAATGTAGTTTAGATTAAAATAAATAGGAATATTGATTTTATAATATTATGTCTGATGAACAGAGGGATCAAAAAGAAGAAGACACATCTATGGTAGATGCGCTAAGTTCACTTGGTTGGATAGAAGAGAAAGATGAAGAAGAGGAGATTCCAACTTCTGAGGAAGATAAAATAAGAGACCAACTAAATTTCTTTATTGAACAGAATAAAAAACTAACTGATGAAATTAGCACGCTTAAGGAAGAATACGAAAGCCTTAAAACCATTTCTGATACTTTTAACATGGAAAAAGAAAAGTCAATTCAATTAACTAAAGAAAATAATGCTACCATAGAAGATTTATTACAAAAAGTAATTGAAAAAGATAATCTAATACAAGATCTCGAGTCAAAAGTCGAATTTCTTAACGAAACTAATGTAGTAGATTTAGAAGTAAGCAAATCAATTGAAAGTAAAGAAAAAGAAATTGAATCGCTTCAATCTAAATTAGGAGAAAAAAACAAGCAAATTGAAGAGTTCGAATTCTCCGCCAATGAAAAAAATCAAATCATTCAAGACCAAAAAATTGAGATTGAAAAATTAAATAAAAGTATTGCAGAGCGATCTCAAGAAGTAGAAGGCCTTAACTCCGATTTAGAGCAAATAAAATCTGAACAACTAGCTAACACTGGGCTTGTTGTGAGATTACAAGAAAAAGATGAAAAAATCAAGGAGTTAATGGAACAAATTCAATATTTAGAGAATGATACTGTCCAAAAATCTAAATTTGAAAAAGTTAAGATCCTACTAGAAAAAAAAGATGAAATTATTACAGAAAAAGAAAAAGAGATTTTTAGCCTTGAAAGCTCTCATCAATCGTCAGTTCAATCAATAAAAGAGTTACAGCAGAAATTAGAAACTTTCAGCTTAGTTAAAAAGGATTTGTCAAAAAAGGAAGAACGTATCAAAAATTTAGTAATAGAAATTGAAAAATTGACACAAAAAAACCTAACGAATGAAGAATTTATCAATCAAATTCAGGTAAGATTGGAAGAATCCCAGGAAAAATCTGGTAATATCACTGGAAAACTTGAATTAGAAATAATGAATCTTAGAAATGTGGTTGATGAACAGGTTTCCGAAATAAAAGAACTTAGAGAAAAAGAAGATAGCCTGAAAAATAAAATTTTTGAAGCTGAACAGATTGAAGATAGAATATTAACCGAAATGCAGAATGTAAAGGATGATAAACTGAAAGTAGAATCACAACTCGAAGTCAAGGAAAAAGAACTAGTTGAGTTAAAGAAAAAAATAAAAATACTACGCAGAGATATTAAAAAAACTGCATAAATGACGAAAAATTTTAAAAAAAGATAAAAATAATTATTTATTTTTTACTGGGGAGTTATTTCTCCCTCCATTCTATTCCACAGCTTCCGCATTTATATTTTTTACCATAAACTCGCGGATAATCAAGTATTATATTACTCTTATCAACAGTTTCATGGATCATTAATTTGTCCTCTAATCCACATTTTGGACATTTTCTCCGACCCTCTGGCTTCTCAATTGTTAAGATTGAATCATCCACAGAACCGGGAATTCCCGGACCTGCACTTGAAGCACTAGTTTCCTTAATTTGGGCAATATCTGATTTAATCTCATCAGGAGTAACCTCTCTTACTTCCGATTTAAATTCAGGTTGTATCTCTGCTGTCTCTCTATCTGCTTCAGTTTCAGGTTCTAATACGGATTCAGCTCTTAATTGTACCGCATCAGATTCTCTATAATCTACTCCCCTTTCAATCGCTGCGAGGAATTCAGAATCGTCCCCTTCTTCAAAAATTCGTTCATTCTGAGAACCGGCTCTTTCAGCATCAATATTTCTTGCCCACTGGCCTGCTTTTACTTTTTCTTTGACATTGCACGTTCGTCCTTGCCAAACATAAACTTTATTTCCTAAATCAGCAACATAACAGTCTTCTGAATCTAAAGAATCTTTGGCGAAAGGAACTTGAATCATTTTCATTGAGTTAATCCCTTCAAATTCTTCTGCTGAAACGCGATATAGAACATTTTTCCATTCTTCAAATCCTGCCCAATCTCCCGTATCTACATCTTTGAGAAGAGTTTTTGCGAAGTTCTTTTCAACGACTTTCATGGCACCCATCGGATTAATTAACTTTAAAAACGCATTAGGTTCTTGATTTTCGTCTACAGTGATTATTTTAGCAGCACCTCCCCTTTGTTGGTCAAGAGTTCGGGCTTGAGCAGCTCCTGCGGTCTTTTCGTCGACTGAAGCCTTGCTACCAATCCATACATAAATAGTTCTATCATCATCAGCTACATATACGTCTCCTGTTGAGAATACTGGCTTAGATATTTCTTTTAAATTACCTTGATCGACTAAAAATAGTTTCATATAATAATCCTCAAATATTTTTTTAACAAATTTATTATAACAAAATTATAAATTCAGACTTTTTAACTGTGTGCAAAAACAAATAAAAGGTAAAGGGATAATATATAGAAAATATTTGAACTAACTCAAAAATCATTTAACGCTTGATTTATTCGGCTAACAAACTCGGGAATATTTGTTAAATCTATAGAACAGTAGGCTATTCTAATTCCATTTATTTTATCACTTTCTTTTTCAAGAGGGATCACTCCTATTTTATATTTTCTTAATAGGTGATCTGCAAAGTGGTTAGCACTAATTTTATTAGGGTTTAAATTAACAAAGATAAAGAAACCACCCGCGTTTGGATCTACTGAAAAATTCGAATTATTAATCTTTTTTAGTTCACTATTAATTTTCTTGTATCTCTCTTTAAGGAGATTTTTGACTCTATCTCGTTTTTGGATTAAACCGTCCATACCGATATCCTTAAAGAGTTTGACGATAATGGTTTGATAGAAGTGATTTGAATTTGAAACAGTAGTTCTAACTAACCCGGATAACTTATTGTTTAATTCAGATTTTAAAACGGTTAATTCTTTTTGATTGTCAACCCAATTCGGCTTTAACCCAATTGTAATGAATCCTATACGCCCTCCATAAAGTAACATTTCCTTTGTTATTCCATCTAGCTTAATAGGAATTATATCTTGCTCTAATTCGTGTAATGCGTAAAAAATCGAACGATTTATTACATTTTCAGAATAAATGTATGGCTCGTAAGCATCGTCAACTAAAACAATAATCGGTTTAGATATATCTTCTTGAACTTCTTTTAATCTATTAATAATTACATCTAATTCTTCATTATTAGGGATATAACCTGTAGGATTGTTAGGAAATCCTAAAATTAAGACTAACTTTTCTTGGTTTTCAGAAATTTCATAAATGGCGTTTTCTAATCCCTGAATATTGAATTTTTCTTCAATGAAAAAATCGAATGATTTGATTTTAGCCCCGATTAATTTCTCAATGATATTATCATAATTCCCCCATCTCTTATTTGGAGATATAATGAATTCTCCCGGATTTAAGAGCAAAGTACAGCATAAAAATATCCCATTTGTTATTCCAGAAGTTACTACAGGAGTAGTAGTAAAATTTTCAAGTTTCTTTAACTTATTTACCTCAGATTCCTTACTGTATAATGACTTCTTAATTAACCATTTTTTCCAAACAATTTTCAAGTCTT
>JAEOTS010000058.1 GCA_016839745.1 Promethearchaeota archaeon | reverse complement strand
GTATACCTACTTAATGGTTTTAACAGTATATCGTTTGCAGGAATAATAATCCTTATAGTGCCATTATCTTCACTAATTTGGCCTGGACCGGGAGAAGAATATCATGCCTTAGAGATGGGAATTTTAATAACAACCCTGCTATGGTCGTCCTCTGTCTCGGGATTGCTCTTTGGAAGGTTGATTGATAAATATTCCAGAGTAAAAATTTTAATAATAATTACAATTATAAGGAGTTTTTGTATGATTTTACTCGGATTCGCTATAGCTGGTCAAGGTATGGTTACGTGGTGGTATTTTTTTATTATAATTCTAATTTTTGGGATTTTTGCAGGGGGAAATTATCCTGCAATGGTTTCACTCTCAAACGATATTGTTCCCTTGATACATCGATCCAAATTTTTTGGATACTTTAGCATCGCAGGATCTATATTTATGATGTTTGGATTTCTAATATCTGGGTCTTTAGTACAGTTTGGTTTTTGGAGAAATTACTTCTTTAGTATTGGTTTTGCGGTCTTAATATCTGGATTAGTCTTTTACTTTATTGTTAAGGAACCAAAAAGAGGAATTCAAAACAAAGAATTACAAGCAGTTCTTCTGGATGATAAAATTGTTTACGATTTTAAAATGGATAGGGAATTAATGCGAAAAACTATGTTATCTCGCACTAACATTGCTGCTTTAGTAGAAGGGATATTCAGCAATGTATTTATGGGAAGTTTGGATATGATAATTTTACCTTATCTAATGACTCCACCACATAATCTCTCTCCACTCGTAACAGGACTATTTATAGTAATTTATGGAATTATTGGGCGAATTCTTGGACAAGTCGTGTTGGCGCGCTTTTCTGATAAGGTAGCAGAACATAAAGGAGTTAGGAGAATTTATTTTATAATATTTTCTTTAATTGGCGGGTCAATAACATTTGTTTTAATGTTTTTTGTCCCTATCCCTTATTTAACTCCTACTGAAGGAGCAGATATTGTTCTCTTCTTCTCCCTTCCCATGAGTTTTATGATGGGTATCTTAATTTTTAGTTCTGACGCAATATCTTCTTTATATGCGGTAAATCAACCTCCAGTATTACAAGAAATAAATCTCCCGGAAGGACAAGGTCAAATCGTTTCGTGGAATCAATTTTTAGAGCATATAGGATATGGTTTAGGACCTTTAATTGCGGGTATTTTCATTTCAGCTTTCGGACAAAATTATCAAATTAGTGCAATAATAATAACAGTATTCGTAATACCAGGAGCCATACTGTGGATGTTATCGCTTTCCTGGTATACACGTGATGTAAAAAGAATTAAAGAAATACTGAAAAAAAGAGCTGCGATCTTAGAAAAAAGGAAAGAAAGTAAATACGAACTATGAAAACCGAATAGATTAAGTTAAGGTTTTTTAAAATTCTTACTTCTTTATATACCGAGAATTTTTAAATATTTGTAATTATGAACATTGAAATATTCTTACTTTTATAATTAATTTGGTTAAGAAAAACTAAAACTTACTAGATAAGATGGTTGAAATGGGTAAAAACTCTACATCAAATTTACAATTTAAGTTACCTATTTTTGGGGACGCAGGAGTAGGCAAAACCACATTAACTCATCGCTATCTTCATGGATTGTTTAAGGAGAGCTATCACCTAACAATAGGAGTTGACTTTTTCTTAAAGAAGTTTGAGATAGATGGAAAGAAAGTTTCCTTACAAATATGGGATTTTGCAGGGGAAGAAAAATTCAGGTTTCTCTTGCCTGGTGTTATCAACGGAGCTAATGGAACTATTTTTATGTTTGATATAACTAGGTATGTAACGTTTGAAAATTTATCTAATTGGTTTACCGTATTTAAAACAGCAAATGAAAATTTCAATCAAAATGTACCTGCCTTGCTAGTAGGTAGCAAGACTGATCTCAGCGGAATTAGAACAGTTCCAGAGAAAGAAGCTAAGAATTTTGCACAAGATAATAAATTAATCGGCTATATTGAGTGTTCCTCAAAAAATGGTGAAAATGTAGAAGAACTATTTAGAAAAATCACTAAAATCATGATGGAAAAGGTAAAACATTAGAATAAATCCTAATACCTATAAGATTTTTATACCTTCTAATAATTATTTAAAAATAGTAATGCACAATATCTATTTTTAGTATTAAATCCTATTTTTAAAATCTAGACTTATAAGTGATTGTCATGAAATCTATGAATGAACTAAATGTGCCAGTTCCTACTAAGCGTTCTTTAGTAGTAAGAAATAATAAAGAAGTTACTAAAGAGCAGAGAGAAACCGCTTTAAAAGAAACAGAGTATAGTATGTTTTCTTTCCCTGCTGATATGCTTATTTTAGATTTTCTTTCTGACAGTGGGAGCTCTTCTATGACTGATTTACAATGGGCTTCGCTCTTTCACGGTGATGAATCCTATGGTCGCAATAAGGGATATTATGTTCTGCTTGAAGCTGTAAGAGACATATTTGAGAGAGGAAATGAACCTAAGAAATCGATAAACTTAATATTATCTGGAGAAACAAATGTAAAGAAACTAATGGAGGAGCTATACTTGAAATCTCATGAAGGGGGTTTTGTTAATGGAGGTATCCATCAGTTGGCTCGTCCAAACGCCTTTTTAGTACCTCAGGGGCGCTGTGCGGAACATTTATTATTTTCCACGATTGCTCCAATTTTAAAAGAGAGGGACCCAAATAATGCTTATTATATTCCAAATAATGGACATTTTGATACTACTGAAGCAAATATTGCTGCTAATGGTATGTGTCCCGTAAATCTATTCTCAGCAAATTTATTTGAAGATTTCCCTTCTGATCAAATGGATGTCAAAAATCCCTTCAAAGGAAATATGGATAGTAAAGAATTAATCAATTGCATTGAAGATAAAGGAGTTGAAAGTATCCCATTAATTTATCTTACTATTACTAATAATACTGCTGCTGGTCAGCCTGTTTCTCTGAAAAATATTAAAGCAATAAGTAAGATCGCCAATAGTTACAACATTCCTCTCTTCTTCGATGCATGTAGGTTTGCTGAAAATGCTTTTTTCATTAAAGCATTTGAGGAGGGCTATAGTAATCACAGTATATTAGAAATAGTCAAAGAAATGTTTTCTTATGTTGATGGATTTACAATTAGTTTTAAAAAAGATGGGCTCGCTAATATAGGAGGGGGGTTGTTTTTTAGAGATCGAGGAATTTTTTATGAGAAATTTTCAAATAACGGGAATATCGGGACGAAATTAAAAGAAAAACAAATACTCACCTTTGGAAACGATTCGTACGGTGGGCTTAGCGGGCGAGCAATTATGAGCATAGCTGTGGGGCTTTATGAAGTAGTTAAAGAACAATATTTAGCTGAAAGGATTCGTCAAGTAAGAGAGTTTGCTCTAAAACTTTCACAAAAAAGAGTACCAGTCATTCTTCCTGCAGGTGGACATGCCGTGTATATCAATGTGGCAAAATTTTTTGAGGGAACCGATATGAAAATTGACGATTTTAGGGGTGTTGGATTCACAATAGAACTTCTAAAGCATTATGGAATTAGAGCGTGCGAATTGGGCCCTTTTGCTTTTGAATGGGATAAAAAAACACCAGAACAGCGTAAAGGAATTCTAAATCTAGTGCGATTTGCTATACCGCGGAATGTATACGATTCTTCTCACATTGACTACGCAGTCGCAGCTATAACTGAGTTATACCACAACAGAGAAAAAATTCCAAAAGTAGAAGTTTCCCGAGGGGCCAATTTGAGACTACGACATTTTCAATCAGGATTAAAACCAATTTATACTAAATAAAAGATACGAATTTTAGCTTATATTCATCATTTTTATAGTTTCAAAGGAATTTTACCTAGTTCAGAACTATAAGTTAGGATTTTTTT
This sequence comes from Promethearchaeota archaeon, assembly GCA_016839745.1. Taxonomy (GTDB): domain Archaea; phylum Asgardarchaeota; class Lokiarchaeia; order Sigyniarchaeales; family SOKP01; genus SOKP01. Next base: position 1,787 of record JAEOTS010000058.1, on the reverse strand, counting down.
TTAATTTAAATAGTTTTTTAATCTATTATTATCCGTTCTTGTTATAGTAAAATAGTGATTTTTCAAGAGATTTTAATACCTTTCTACTATCAAAGATATATGGTAGAAAATGATTTTACTTCGGTTCAAATTCTTGATAACTTCTATCAAACCTCCTCTTATTTTCCTATGCCCGTCGTACTTATAAGCACCATATCTCCATCAGGAAAAACAAATTTAGGTCCATATTCATTGTGCTTTCCCTATATCATAGCTGAAAAGCATTCTATGTTGTTAATTAGTCGTTCAAACAGTAATACTGCTGAAAATATTCGAAGAAACAAAGTTTGCGCAATTAATTTCATTCCTTATAACAAAAAATTGCTGAAGAATTGCGTTATGCTTGGATATCCCGGAGAAACAACAGAAGAAAAAATGAAGAACAACAAATTCACTCTTATTCCTTCTCAAAGAACTCAAGAGGAGAGAGAACCATTAATAACCTATCCAGAAATCGTCGATGAAGCCATCCAAGTATTTGAATGTACTTTAGATGAATCATTTCAAGTCTACAATAACGAAGATACTCTTGAATCTCATTATGTGTTAAAGATCAATAAAATAGTCATGAAGAAAGAATGGAAAAAATCTCTATTTCAAGGAAAAGAATTTCCCGACTTACCTATTGATTTTGGATATAGAAATAACATTAATTTCTGGTTTAGCAAACATTCTACTCCTTATGCAGAACCAATCCCTAAAGAAAAAGGAAATTCCGTAAATACAGTTAGTTACGCTGCACAAAGAGTAGATCCCGAAGTTGAATGGACTGAAGAAGCCTGTGAAAAACTCGTCAAAGTTCCACGTATCTTTTTGAAAAAAGCGCTAAAAGTTTGTGTAGAAATTGCTAAAAAAGAAGGTATCACATTAATAACACCCGAATTCATGGAAAAAATTAGAAACAAAAGGGCTATCGAAACAGAAGAAGCTTAATATAATTAGAAAATATTTTTTTTTAAAAATTCTCACTATTTTGCTAAACATATGGATCTGTAAGAACATCATGCCAGGGCAAGTAAAATGTAAACGCTGTGAATTCGACTATCAAGAGAATTATCAATATTACCAATATAATTTTGAGTCTTTTTCCAAATTCAATTTTCATAATATCTAATTCAATGAAACCTATAATTAACGCTGAAACATAAACGGTAACTTGTGCCGATATTATTTCTACAACGAAATGCATCTGCCATGGATATATAACTCGGGTGAAAAAGAAAACCATAAACACTATCCATGGATAGAAGATCGCTGAAAAGATGCGTGAAAATAGAAACCCTGTATTATCAGTTATTTTTTTCTTGAACGCGAGAAATTCAATTATCATTAATATAATATATGAATAGAAGGCAATTTTCATGTGCTGAAATACGCTCTCGTTAATGCCACTGAAAATTTGAACCACGATATTAGGAAAAAAATCATAAGTGTAGTGTAGTATAATAAAAATACCTAATAAGATAAGGCTCCGAACAAATATGTATTTATTATCATCTAAATTCATTTGTATCCCTAGTAGTAAATATTTTACAAAATCTAAAGATAATAGTAATAAAATGAAAAGTTTACTGTATATTAAAACTAATCTATATTAAAAATAGATAGAATTAGACACAAGTTGAATCTTTTCAGGACTATTCAATATTAACAATAAGAACAAAAGTAATCCTAAAAAATTACTTAAATATCCAATGTTCTCAATCTTTTTGAAAGATTTTTCCTTCTTAGTATCTTCATAAAATCGT
>JAEOTS010000010.1 GCA_016839745.1 Promethearchaeota archaeon | reverse complement strand
GAAAAATCGTCAGAACGCTGATTAGCATGTCCGTGTTCAATCTTGATCTTAATATTTTTGTGAAAATATATAGGATCTTCAATGTGATACCTATAATAGGAAATCTTACCACTCCATTTGTCTCCACCAGGTAAAGTTACCCCAAAATATGGAGAGCAGTAATATTGTGTGGGACACCAGGCTCCACAAAAATAATCTTCGGTACCTGTACCATACAATATAATTTCTCCATCATCAATCTCGATATAATCATCACCTTCTCCAGGCCACCAACCGTCTTTTTGTATCGTATTCTCAGGAGTCATTAAATTATGAATGTCTAAATGACAACCTACAAAGTGTCCTTCTCCTTCCGCGTCAAGAATTAAATAGTCTCCCTCATGTGTTGGATTCTTTTTTGTAAAAAACTCTACTCTATTGCCGGTCCCATAAGGTTTTCCATCGCATGGATTCTGTCGATTCCAAAACGCGTGGAATCTACCGAGATCATTAGGAATATCAACATATTCTTCGTAATCTATATAGAAATATAAAACAGTAGCGCCCTCTGATTCGTTTTTTACTTCTATTTTAGCGCGAGTAGCAAATGGCATTGGGAAGAAACAATTAAATCCTTTGCCATCATTTGGACCGTTAGCAAATGGAAGGCTCCAAAAATTTACAGTTTTACCATGACCTATTCCGAAAAAATCTCCTATAGGAACTTCTACTGAAGGAGATAGTTCTTCATCCCACCACATTCTCAAAACTAGTTTACGAAGATAATCAGGATCAGAAGAGGATATAGTCATCCAAATATGCTTAATTATTCCAGCGCTCTGTATGTCGCATATTTGATTGACTTCATTAGGTTTTAACTTAATGGCATCTCTGTTTGCTCCCGTCTTGTCATAACTAGAAATTCGCTTCCTCTTTACATCTTTATTAATTCGAGCTAAATTTGTTAGAGAATTCATTCCAATTTTCATAAATAGATATCCCTTAATTTATTATTTTTAATTGTTAGTGTGGTTCGTAAGGGTAAATATTAGGAAAAATAAATTTATATTGGTTACTGAATTTCCTTAATAAACTGGGATACATTGAGAGGAGGCTAAAATTTCTTTAGAAACGGGATTAGGGAGGCATGCAAAAAATCTTTTAATTGTTGTCTTATTGTCTACAGCTTTTAGAAGTATGGGAATGAGCATCGTCCAAGTAGGATTACCTTCATTTGTTGAGAGTTTAGCTGGTACTCTTACATCATATGGGATTATAGTTGGTATGTTTTCGTTAACACAGTGTATTTTTCAATATCCATATGCTGCAGTCTCAGATAAATTAGGACGGCGAAAAATAATATTATTCGGGATGGTGATATATTTTATAGGAACCATTCTGTGTTTTATTGCTCCAAATATAATTCTACTTATCATTTACAGAGCAATTCAAGGAGCAGGAGCATATACATCAATTCTTCAGGCAATTATAGGGGATATCTACAAAAAAGATCAGCATAGTAAGGGAATGGGATACTACACTCTATACATGAATGTTGGGTACTTCCTTGGATTTGTACTAGGAGGATTTATTTCGAGTTTTTTAGGTTTTAGAAGCATTTTTATGGTGCAGGGGATCTTGATTTGCTTTAGTTTTTTAATTATTTTTATCGTTCTAAAAGAAAAAGATAAAGACGAAACGATGGGAGACCAAAATAACAATATGGATTTCAGTTTGACAAACATTAAAATACTACTTAAAGATCAACAATATTTTCTAGCACTTCTATTTAATTCCGTGAGATGGTTCATTTTTGGATTTATTACTGCATACTTAATTTGGATATTCCAAGATAATGTAAGAGGATTTGGTTTAAGTGAAATAATTTCAAGTTATTTAATGTTGGGGGTTCTAGCGCTCTATGTTGTTTTTGTGTATATTGCTAGTAAGCTAATAAATCGATTTAGATCTCGAAGAATAAGTATGGTTGGACAGATAATAGTATTAGGTTTTGGAATTTTTTTCTTTTTTCCTGCGTTTGCGTTAAATTTACCTATTTTTCTATTTATCATTTCGTTTATCGGGATTGGAATTGCTCTCATTGATCCGGCAGGAAATACGCTCTTACTAGAAGTAATTGAAGATATTCAATCAGATCTAAAGGGTTCGGGAATTGGATTCAACAATGCGATTGGGTTTTTCTGTAGCGCAATTGCTCCAATGATCATGAGTCCATTAGGTGAAATAGACATCGCACTCCCATTTTATGTTATTATGTTAATGATGATTATTAGTCTCGTTATTTTCCAATTCAAAGTTGATAAGAAATACTAATCGCTTAACTCTCTCCCTCGACTTGAACTAACACTTTTCTGTTTCTGGGACCATCATACTCTGTAAACATAATTCCTTGCCATGTACCAAGCATTAAGTTTCCCTTGTGAATTAGAATTTCAATCGAGGGTCCCGTTAATGAGCTTTTAATATGTGCGTCAGAGTTTCCTTCTATATGCTTAAAAGAATATCCTAAACTTCCACCTTTTGGGATTAACTTGCTTAAATAATTAGCAACATCTTTCATAACAGATTTATCGGCGTTTTCGTTTATAGTGATTCCCGCAGTAGTGTGAGGAACAAAAACTCGACAAACTCCTTCTTTAATATTAGAACTTCTTACAATCATCTTTATATCACTGGTGATCTCCATCAAAATTTCTCTCTGCGGAGTTTTCACTCTAAATTCTTCAAAAATTATCATGTTTTCACCTCTTCTAATAATGGTTAATTTTATTTAATTGGTAAAATCCCCATGTTTTCCCTTACCGTTGATGAATGCTTTACTACCCTTTAGAAACTCTCCACTTTCAAGCGTTTTTAGACCGAATTTGAATTCTTTTGCCATTGCTTCTTCAATATTAAGTCCGAACTGTTCATATGCAGATTTTCGATCGTTTCTCATACAAATCTGAGGGAATACAGCAATTTCTCTAGCTAATTTTTCTGCTTCTATTCTTGATTGGCCATTATCTACTAATCGATTAGCAAGCCCCCAAGCTAAGGCTTCTTCAGCGCCAATAGGGCGTCCGGTAAGAATCATGTCCATAGCCCGACTTAAACCAATAAGTCTCGGTAATCTTACTGTACCCCCATCTACAAGAGGCACTCCAAATCTACGACAAAATACCCCAAATATCGCATTTTTTTCAACAACGCGCATATCACACCACAAGGCAAGTTCTAAGCCTCCAGCAACAGCGTGTCCAGCGATAGCCGCAATAACTGGTTTGCTTAACCTCAATCGGGTCGGACCCATTGGACCATCTCCCTTTTTTTCTACTTTATTTCCTCGTCCTTCGGAAATCGCTTTTAAATTCGCACCCGAACAAAAAGCTCCATTCGCACCCCATAACACAGCTACTAAGGCTTGATTGTCGTTTTCAAATTCTCTAAAAGCAGAACTTAGTTTTTGAGCTGTAGGTCCATCAACAGCGTTTTTAGATTCGGGATTGTCAATGACAACGGTAAAAACGGGATAATTCTTCTCAATTAATACTACCATGTAATTTATTAGATTTAGAAGATTGATAAATTTAATTTTGGGATATAAAATTTATTTTAAATTTTGAAAGTGTTAAAATATGAGTGCTCGAAAAAGAGTATTGCAAGCGCTAAACCACGAAGAACCAGATCGTATTCCTCTATTTTGTCAAGTTATTATGCCTGGATTTCAAAAAGAGCTTCTGAATTATTGGGGGGATTCATTCACTCCGGAAAGGAAATTTAAGCTAGCTTATAGAGATTATAATATGGAGCATAAACTCGGATTTGATATCTCTGGATGGGGATTCAACTCATTTCCCATATTTATCCCTACAAATCATATGCGAGAGCATCCATTACCTAAATTACCTGATGAAAATAAATACGTTGATTATCACGGTAGAATTTTTTTGAAGCAAAGAAAAGAGGGTTGGGTTGACGCTTATTACTTAGGAAATTATATTGATACGGAGGAAAAAGCTGATTATTTTTACGAGACATATTTTGCTGTAGAATGGGAGGAAGCTCCAGATTTCGCGAGAAATATAAATAAATGGTTAAAGAAATTTCCTATGGACGAATTTGTACCATGTTGCGAGCTCGAACCTATTTTAGAACCTCTTTGGGAAGGTTTGGGTTTGGGTTTACTCATAAAATTAATAAGAAAAAAAAGGAACAAAATAGAACACTATATTAAACTTAGAGCGAAAAAACTATTAAGGGCCGCTAAATTAAACGCAGAAACGGATTTTGACATTTTCTTCATAATGGACGATAGTGCTTTAAAAAATACAACTATGATAAATCCAAAATACCATCGAGAACTTATTATACCTGCTTATAAGCAGGCAATCCAAATTTTAAAAAAAGCGGGTAAATATGTGTGCTTTCACTCAGATGGATTCACGGAACCATACTTTGAAGGATTGATCGAAGCAGGTTTTGATGCTGTAGAGTCTTTAGAACCAATGGCAGGAATGGATTTGAAACACTTGAAAGAGACATATGGTGATAAGCTATGCTTGATTGGAAATATTGATGTTTCGCAATTATTACCTTATGGTTCAAAAAACGATGTAGTGAATGCCGTGAAAAAGTGTATTCGCGATGCTGGGGAGGGCGGGGGATACATGTTAAGCCCTTGCACGGATATTACAAATTCTTGTAAACTGGAAAATGTATTAACGATGATCTCTACGACAAAGAAATATGGGGAATATCCTTTAAAATTAAAAAAAAAATTAAGTTAGAAGCCAAGTTCACGTAGCTTAGCTTTGTTTTCTAGAACTTTTTCTTGAGTGAGGGGATAGTATTTCCAAAAGATCAATGTACCTACTAAAATGAGCATCGCAGGTATAACTCCCATAAGGAAACGAATTCCCCACTGAATAGATACCATAGCAGCGGCACCAACTTCCGCTTCTAATAGAGCATATGTCGGAAATCCTTCTTTGAAACCCGTTATAGTGAATACCAATGCTATTAATGCTTCGTCAATAAAGGCTGTAGCGAGTCCTATTACTGCCCAAGTACCAACAAGGATACCTTTCTGGTTCTTCCCAGTTCGCACAACAAAGTCATCTTGTGCGTTCGAATACAATACCGGCATTCCAATAGTCCACACGCATCCATTTGCGAAACCCACTAAAAACATGAGAATCAGCAAATCAATATCACCCACGAAGAAAGTCATTGGAACGGTAATGGCAACTAAGATAAAGCTTCCGATAAGATACGTTTTCCTATTGTTATTCATTTTTTTTAGTATTTTAAGCCAAACTGGAATAGAGATTAATGATCCTAAGAGAAATAAAGCGAGAAATGGGATCATGGCATCCGGATCCTCAGATCGAAAAATAAATGCTACTAAATATGCTACCATTCCAGTCATCAACGATGCTGTAGCTGCAAGCCATAGAACATAATGAATAAAGAGAACAAAAAAACTTCTCTGTTTAACAACTATCATTACCCCTTTAAATATATGCAATCTTTCGTAGTCTCTTGAGTAATAGCGATCAATAATGATCTTATCCTCTCGAGCGCCTTTCATGACGAATAACACGCCAAAGATAATCATTATTATAGCCACAATTGCTGCCATAACAGCGTAAGATCTAATGGTCTCTCCAAAAAACAGAAAAAGCGGTGGAAGAAGCATACCAAGAACTTGAGCAATCATGTCAAAGACACCCCAAGAACCTGCATATTTCCTTCTTTCTGTTTCAGTTCGGAATTTGTCCGCACGAAGTATAGAAGTATGGATTTCTACGGTCGTAATAAATAAATCAAACACAAACAAGGAGAGCAAAAGCCAAAGCATTATTGGCAAGGGATTTACTGTAGCATCAATATCTGGAGGGGAAAATATCATAATTAAAGATAAAGATTGTGGAATAAAAGCGATTGCTATCCACGGAAAGCGTCGACCCCATTTTCTTGTCCACTTGAAATTTTTATCCGTTAGGTAACCAATTAAAGGATCGTTAAGACCTGCCCATATTGTGTTTATAGCAACGACAGTTAATATCCAAAGAGGGTCAAGACCGACAACTGTATGATAAAAAAAAAACATAAAAAGACTCTGTGTTGCCGTTGGAATTGTCCATAGGATATTGTAGCTACCAAAAGAGAGATATGTCGAAAAAGAATGTCTTGAAGTTGTTTCTTCATTTTCAGTCATAAAAACACCAAATTTAGATTTTTAAATAATTGCTTATTTGTTATTTCTTTTTAAAAAATTTTGATTAATACTAATCAACTTTTTTTGTTTTTAATATTTCCCTTTTTAATGAGTACTTTTACCAAAAGTGAAAACAAGCATAAATTTGATATGTTAGATTTCATATCATTATAATATTCGAAAGGGAAGGAAGATGGTCGAATATATTTTAGAAAATCAATATTGGAAGCTGAAAATCCAAAAAGATGAAACTCAAGGAATCCGCTATATACTTCATAGCAAAGTAGATGATTTAATTTATGCCGATGAGGACTATCATTATAGAATTCTAACTTCGAGTAAGAGAGGATCTCGTTATATCTATCTACTCCACTTAGGATCAGAACATAAAGCTAAAAAATTGTCATCAAGGGATATTCGTCAGGAAGGTTCTAATACGCTAATTATAGAAGGAAGATTCGAAGAAACTGATATTAAAATTACTCATGAGTTTAAACTTGAAGAAGATAGCCAGTGGTTAGAAGAAAAGATCACATTAACTAATTGCGGTAATAAAAAAGTTAGATTTGGACTACTCAATTTTGGATTTAAGAAAGCTTTTTATAAGCAATATTCTGGTTGGGTTGATCACCTGGACGAATTTACCCTTACATCAATCCCAACTAGAAGATATATCGGATATGGAGATGATCGAAAAAAGGAGAAATTTAGTGCTAATGATATCTTATTTGGAGCTTGGGTTGCTAAGGAAGCTGAAATGCCCGGTTTTTGCGCCGAAGGCTGGTTATGGGGTAATGTGGAGGGAGGATTACTTATATGCAAATATAATCCAACGCAGATGGAATATTCTCGATTTAATAGACTTCCAACTACTTTGCCAGGAAGAGGTGCAGAAGATGTTGCCATTGTATTTGGAGGTGTTTCACTTTACGAAGGCAATCCAGAACTCGCTACAACCCTTAAACCTAATCAAAATTATGCATTTGGTACCACGCGGTATGCTAGCTATAAGGGGGATTACAAAGAGGGATTTTATCTTTATAGAAATCATCTTGAGGAACATGGACACAATTTTAAACAAGATTACGATCCCCCTGTTCATTGGAACGAATTGTATAACTTAGGATGGATTTCAGAAAAAACTGGTTTTTTTGTCGAAGGGATAGATTTTGAAGTTTATACACTAAAGCAATTGTATGAAGAGGCAGCTTTAGCTAAGGATATTGGAGCAGAATGTTTATATCTCGATCCAGGCTGGAATACGGCACTAGGTTCTGAAATTTGGAATGAAGAACGCTTTGGTCCTCTAAAAGAGTTTTCTGAGACAATTCACAACAAATATGGATTGAAATTAGCTTTGCATCTAATGATGAATTTTGAGGGTAAGAATGCTCCTGAAGAATGGTACCTTATATCAAAAACAGGAGTAAAGGTTGTTGCAGATCCATATATTAATCTTTTTTCATTATGCGCCAATGAACATTGGATTCAGGAAAAAACGAGGAGACTATTAACATTAGCCAAGGAAGGAATAGATTTCTTCATGTTTGACTTCACTGATCTCTCAAATTTTATGTTTGAAGATCTTGGGTGTTTTAGCAAGGAACACGGTCATGAAGTCCCGATGAGAAGACAAACCCATGTTGAAAATATTCTTAAGGTTATCCAGAATGTTAAAAAGGAATATCCAAACATTCTAATAGAAGCACATGATCGGGGAGTAAAGCCAAGGCACCCATTGTATTTCCAACATAATCTCCCTCATAGTTTTGACGAGAATTGGGGATTTGAATGCATGTGGAATCCTATGCAGGATATATTATCAGGAAGAGCATTACAACTTTTCGAGTATAACTTAGCCTATTCAATTCCTCTCTACTTACACATAAATGAAAATAGTGATAACGAAAACATGCTACAATTCTGGTATTTCGCCTCTCTAGCAAGGCATCTAGGAATTGGGGGATTGAGTAATAAAGATGATAGAAAATATAAAGCTTTGAAAAATGCTATGATTCTTTATAAAAAACTGAAACCTTTCTTCACTCGAGGAACATTTTATGGGATTAACCAAAAAGTTCATCTTCATGTGGATGAAAGAAATAAATTAGGAGTTTTGACGGTTTATAATCTTAATAGTCGAGTTCAAAAAGTAGAAATTCGTATTGATCCACATCGATATAATCTTAAAATAAGGAGTATAGATCTTTACGATGGGACAAATCAGAAGTTGGAAACCTTAGATTTGAATCAAAATTCTAAAGATGTATTTAAGATTGAGTTTGAAATTCCCCCATTATCTCCAATAATTGGTATATTTAAGAATTAAAATGCAATTGGATATTTTCGGTATTTTTCAATCGCATCTCTTAACACCTTAAGATTTTCCCACGGAGTAGTTAAAATGTTATGTGAGGGGCCTACAAAATATCCCCCATTATACCCTGCTGCTCTTACGCAGCGTTTTACTTCCTGTACAATGTCATCCGGTGTGCCAAAGTTGAGAATCGGACTTGAATCTATTCCTCCCATAAAACTTAATTTATCTCCGAGTGTTTGCTTTAAATTAGCCAAGTCAACACCGGCAGCAGGTTCAAGTGCTTGGATACAGTTAAGTCCTGCTTCTGCCATATAGGGTAAATTGTTGTCGATGTATCCGCAAGAATGTTGAACGATAAACATTCCTCTTTGCGCACAAGCGTTATACAATTGTTTATAATAGGGAAGAATGAACTCCTTAAATTGCTCAATCGATAACATTGACCGTCTTTTATAACCCAAATCGTCCGAGTAGAAAACTATGTCTACGCCTGCTTCGTGAAAGCGTTTAATAACTTCTATGTTTAATTTAGTATATTCACTAAGAACTTCATGGATGAATTGGGGATTTTTTCGCATATTGTAGGCTACTCGCCCCATCGTCATTCCTTCAATCAAAGATTCGTGAATAGCGATAGGTACGAACGCCATCGGATATACATAGTCTTTTAAAGAATCTACATATCCATCCCATATCTGGGGTGTATAGTTAAGCTTATCATTGACTTGCTCTGAAGGCTTTCCATATTTATCCCAGTAATGATGTGCTCTCTCCGGAGTCGTGAAGTAACCATCAACATACCATAGATAAGCCATACCAGTATCAACCTGTTTAACCCATTTCCACAACCTCCCGTCTAACGCACTAATATTACATTCTGGATATTCCGGAGGAGCGCGCTTTACAGGTTCTTTGAATTTTTTGGGACCCCATGGATCCATTGAATGGCAATCAACATTCCAGAATCGTAGTTCAGTAATATCACCTGCCCAACAATATTTTACCCTAGAAAAATCATTTTCTACTATTGTTTTATTTTTGGTATATTCGTCAGTTTTTAGAAATTTCTGATAAGCGCTGGCAGTAAACTCAAAACCTAAATAATGAATGGGTAACTTGTCAATATTATCGTTGAGCTCTAGCGTTCTAATTACTCTTTCTCTTTTTGATAATTTCATAATAAAAGCTTATAATACATTATTGATGTTAAAAAGAAATTAAACTTTAAAAATTAAGCCCCTTTTAACAATTTATATAGAATTGTATAAGTTTGTTGACTATATAGTATGAGATTTGGAATTTCCCTCATGACTTATGAGCTATTAATTTTTCAAATTTGTACACTTAAAATTGCGATGGCTTGCATATCACCACATCGCCTTCATTTGCTCAATCTGCCGCAAGAGACGGTTATTAATCACTTCGTACTTGGCGGCTCTTTCCACAGGTGCTTTATGGCAAGACCCCCGTAAGACCATATACTCCTGATTATCAAATGAAAATTGCGGCCATTCCGGTCTGGGGGATTTGTTCGGATTACCGGTTTTGGCGAACTGAGTCCAGTAATCACCCATTATTTCTGAAAGTTCAAGAGCCGTTTTATTCAAAGGAACGATGGGCGTGTTCTTTGCGAACAAGTGTGGAACGTCAATGGCGTGAAATGCTCCAATTGTTTGTTTAGGTGACGGCAGCGTCTGGGAGAAAAAGTAAAGAAAAGCAGGTTGTCCGCTTTTTGCGGCCTGAACCGCATAGAAAAAAGCCTTCGCACCGAACATACTGTCTCCAAGCATGTCAGTCAGGGCATCGGTATTACCCTCATTGGCACCTGGGTAGAGTTCAAAAATTTTTTCAGCATCTGTTCCAAATTCCTCCTGTATCAAATCAGCAATGTTGGCTGGTAAGAATTCACGATGTTTGAATTCAATCAAAGGAGATGGAAATAAGGGATAAATTACTGAGGCTTCATCGGAATTGCTGCCCACCAATAGTGGAACCTTGGCCTGTTCGCCCTCTAGAAATACTTCAAAAGGACTTTTTTCTAAAACATACCCATCAATATTTGGGAAAAACTCGCTTAATAACGGATTTTTCCGTAATGTCTGGTACATTTTCTCGGCGGGAACCTCTCTCAAGGCGTCCAGCTGTTTTTCGCCTGGTTCCACAAACAGATCGGCGAAAATTTTCCCGGATTCCTCCAGTGGTTTGTGTTTCATAAAAGGGTGTTTTAAATGGATCATCTGACCGCTATTGGCTGGGCTTTGCATTATAGCCTTGTGAAACAGACCGCGAGACAGAGGCGATGTGAGCATGTGGGCCACTGATTCTCCGCCGGCGGATTGGCCGAAGATCGTCACATCATCCGGGTTGCCGCCGAACATGGAGATATTATTCTGCACCCATTTGAGTGCCGCAATCTGGTCCAATGTTCCGTAGTTGCCAGAAACGCCTTGATCTGATTCCCGGCTTAATTCCGGATGCGCGAAGTAACCCATTATACCCAAACGGTAGTTAAAAGTTATTTGGACAACATCACGGAGTGCTAAAACATTGCTTTGATAAAAAACCTCTGCACCCCCGCCATCCAGATGGTCCCCACCATGTATCCACACCATTACAGGCAGTTTGTCGTTTCCATCCAGGTTTGGGGTGCGAATATTTAAATATAGACAATCTTCACTCTGGCTGGGAGAAAGCGGCATAATTGCCAGCATTAGTTTGATTAAAGATTTTCTAACAATTCCCCAGCCTTGGCCGTTGATCAGGGTGTTAAAAAATGTTTTTATGTCCATCATTGTTTGATAGGCGGATGGAGCAAACGCCTTGGCTGCTTTCACCCCTTCCCACGGTTCCACCGGTTGGGACGGCTGCCAGCGGTATTCGCCAACCGGTGGTTTGGCAAAAGGAATTCCTTTAAAGACAGCTACTTTACCCTTCTCTTCGTAGGTACCGGTTATCTTGCCTCCCTCGATTTCTATGGGCGGTGTGACCTTATTCAAGTTTGCCATTTTTCATCTCCTGTGTGGGTTGGATTAAAACACCATGTTTAATCTCATATGAGACTATAAGTTGTATTTATATATAAATATATATAAATAGCAATTTGCAGATAATGAACGGGGAGCTTGTCAATATTAGCATCGAGTTCTAATGTCCTAATCACTCTTTCTCTTTTTGATAAATTCATGATAAATGTTCCTAATATTATGGTAATGTAAAAAAGAAATTAAAGTTTAAAAATTAAGCCCCTTTTAACAATTTATATAAAATTGTAGAAAATTGTTGACCATATAGTATGAGATTTGGAATTTCACCCATGACTTATGATCTATTAATTGATGGTATCCTTGCCAAAAAAGGGTTGGAAGGAATATCAGAATTTCAGTTTTCTGACTTGGTTAAGAGGGCTGCTGAATCGGGATATCAACATTTTGAAATTGAGTTGGATTTGTTCCAAGTTTTTCCGATTCCGATGAATAATCGTCAAATTAGAATATTACAAGACATTAAAAACGAATATGACATCACTTATTCGGCTCATCTTCCTTTCTTGAGCCTCGATCTTGGAGGTCCAAATGAATTTATACGCGAAGGAAGCGTTAATGCTTTAATCCACTCCTATAATTCTATTGTAGAACTTGAAGATGATGTAGATGTATTTGTATTGCATCCCACTGGCGAAACGGTCGCAAGCGTCATCAATTTTATTGAAAACCGGCAGATTCAGGAAATTACAGCAGAATTATTCAGTGTTAATGCTATTCAGAGTATTGAGCGATTTATCGAAGAAACTAATATCAATAAAAATAAAATTGCCATAGAAAATATAGAGTTCCCTTTTGAAGCAACAATGAAAATCATTAATAAGTTAGGGACAAAGTTATGTATAGATACGGCACATTTTCTTGGTGGCTTTTCAGGAAATCACGATCTCCTCGAAATAACAGAAAAATATTTGGATAAAACCGTTGAAATACACCTTCAAGACTACGACGATAAGAGTTTATTCTCTGATCATAGCGCATTAGGAACTGGAAAGAACTTTCCTCCCGAATTTTTAAATCTGATAGATCGGAAGAATTTTGATGGTCCTGTTGTTTTCGAGTTGACGAAGGATGAAACTATAGAATCTATCGAATATATAAGAAAAAATGCTCCTCAAATACAGATTCCAGATATTAAGGATCTATCCTTTTATTAGAAAATTTAAAGAATCTCTAATTGATCTTCAAGTTGTTCAATTTTAATCCTTAACTCTTCAAGGTTTTGCCTTTCTTTCTCGACTAATTCTTTTGGAGCTCGCTCAGCGAATTGACTCTGAAGCTTCTTTTCAATTTTATTAGCCTCCTTTTTAGCTTTCTCTAACGCGGTTATAATTCTTGCTTTTTCTTTCTCGAAATCAACCGTATCAGGCAAAGGAACAAATGCAGGTATTCCACGGAGGACAATTTTGGCTGAATGGGGGGGTGGAACAATTTTTTTATCGATTACGAATTTATCTTCGTCTATAAATCCCATTTTGATTAATTCATTCCTACATAATTCAAACAATTCTCGATTAGTATCTGTCTCTATGTGTAAAGGTACAAGGGTATTTAAAGGAATTCCAAAGTCATGTTTTGCCCGACGCACCTCACGGACAAAATCAGCCATCAATACAAAACTATCTTCAATTTTTGGATCGATAAATGATTCTTGTGCTTCTGGCCAAGGAGCATACATTATTGTGGGAGTATCTTTAAGGTTTTTTGGGAGAGTCTGCCACAATTTTTCTGTAATGAAGGGCATCACGGGGTGTAGTAATTTGTAAAAGGTTTCTAATACATGTAATAAAATAGATTTATGAATATGTTTATCGATATAGTTATCATCGTATAGAAAAATCTTGCTCATCTCGATGTACCAATCACAGAATTCACTCCAAAAAAACGACTTTATTACTCTTGTCATACGTAAGTAATCGTAATCATCCATGTAAGATTGAACTTCTCGTATTACGGAATTTAAACGAGAAAGTATCCATCTATCGGGAAATTTTAACTTATCTAATTCTAATTCACTTATTTTACTAATTTTATCATCTTTAGAAATGTTTGTTAAAACATAACGAGACGCTTGCCAAATCTTATTACAATATCTATGAGCAACCTCAATATTTTTTGGATCTAAATTAGTGTCTAATCCTGGAACGCTATTTGATATATTTACATACCGGAGGGAATCCGCACCATATTCTTTAATAATTACAAGAGGATCATACTGATTAATATTTTCCATAGATTTACTTATTTTTCGTCCTTTTTCATCTCGAATCATACCGTGTAAATAAACGGTATGGTATGGCTCTTGTCCTGTAAGTTCGATTCCCAGCATCATTTCTCTTGCAACCCAAAAGAAAAGAATATCGTAACCCGTTTCCCTAGTATCGGTTGGATAGAAGCGTTTATAATCTGGATGATCGGTATTAGGCCAACCTAAGGTTGAAAAAGGCCATAAACCACTTGAGAACCAAGTATCCAACACATCTTCATCTTGACGAACCTTAGAACTTTTACATTTAGGACAAGTTGAAACCGCTTCCACATCAGGTTCGGGGCAAATTTCTTCTCCACAATCATCACAGTACCATACAGGAATCCGGTGGCCCCACCAAAGTTGACGCGATATGCACCAATCGTGTATGTTTTCCATCCATTGAAAAAAACGCAGTTGTTCTCTTTCAGGAATTATTGTTGTCTGACCGTTCCGAACTTTCTCCATTGCAGGTCCAGCAAGTGGCTTTGTTTTCACAAACCACTGAATAGAAACACGAGGTTCAATGGTTGAATGACATCGTTGACAGTGCGGTTCAGCGTGAATATATGGCTCAATTTCGGTTATTAAGCCTTCCTTTTCAAGATCATTAATTATTACTTTCCGACACTCAAATCGATCTAGACCTGTATAAGACTCAACAAACCCAGGGAGAATCTGAGCGTTCTCATTAAAAATGTTTATGAATTCCAAATTATGCTTTTTTCCAATTTCAAAATCATTAGGATCGTGAGAAGGCGTAATTTTTAAAGCTCCAGTTCCAAATTCAGGATCGACATATGGATCGGCAATTATTGGAACGGATCGGCTAACAGCAGGGATAACTGCTTGCTTACCAATATATTTTGCATATTTGGGATGGGATTTAATCGTAGCCACAGCGCTATCACCTAAAAGCGTCTCAGGTCTTGTCGTAGCAACAATAATAAAATCTGTAGCACCTTCAGCCCATTTACCGCTTGCCCAAGAATACTGGGGACCCTTCCAATCTTTGGTAATGATTGGATATTTGATATACCATAATTGCCCTTGTTCATCAATAGCCTCAGTCTCTAAGTCTGAGATTGCTGTAACGCACCTTCCAGGGCACCAATTAACCATATATTCTCCTCGATATATCAAACCTTTATGATATAATCTGTAGAAGGCTTCTCGGACGGCTTTTGATAAATTTGGGTCCAAGGTGAAATACTCTCGACTCCAATCGCAACTTATACCCATTCTTTTTGACTGCTCAGTAATTCGGGCGTGGTATTTATGTTTCCATTCCCAAACTTTTTCTACGAATTTTTCGCGTCCTAACTCCTTATGATTTATTCCCTGTTTTTGTAATTCCCTAACAACGACACTTTGAGTCGCAATCCCGGCATGATCGGTGCCCGGTATATAAAGTGTTTCTTTTTGTCGCATCCGCTCATAACGTGTCATCAAATCTTCGAGTGAAATCACTAAAGCATGACCTGAATGGAGTTGCCCCGTTACATTTGGAAGGGGTATTGTAATGCAAAATCTTTCTGATTTTTCATTGGTAATGCCCAATTCTTTTGACTTTTCAGGAGCAAAGAAACCCTCTTTTTCCCACCACTCGTATAATTCCTTTTCAATTGTGCGATGATCGTAAATTTTAGTTAAATCGCTTGTCATTATAATTCCTCGAATAATCTTATATAATATCGGAAATATCTTAAAAATTTCGGATCAAGCAGATTATTTTTACCTACATCCGCACTTTTTCAATTAATTCTCTCGTCCAATTTCGAATATCGTCCCAGTTTCTTGTATCATAAACTCCAGGTTCTGTCTCTTTAAACCCCGCGGCGATGAAATTTTCCCTTTCAGCCTCTAGGAATTTTATGAAAATTTTGGACATTTGATTATAATCCCATACACCACCAAACATCGTCATTGAAATTGGATGCAAGGCATACTTAGAAGATTTATCTTCAAGATATTTTTTTGTTACCCTCTCAATTTCTTCAAGCTCTCCTTTATATTCCATGAGTGCTAGTCCACCTGAAGATACAAAAATTGCTACTTTCTTTTTCTTGAGTTCCTCATTGTACTTTTTCAAAAATCCTTCCACCTTGCTCACCCATCTCTCCATTCTCATTCCGCTTCCAATAATAACTAGTTCAAATTCCGCTATGGTTCGGACCTTTTCTTCTTTTACATTGACGATTTTAACATCATAATCCTCTTCCTGAAGAACCCTAGCGATTTCTTCGACTGTGCTTTTCGTTGCTCCATATCGGGTACCATAAACGATCAAAACTTTATTTTTTTCCATTTTACTTACCTCAAATTTCTAAAATTATTTCTCATCCATTGCGAATAGAAATACTTCCAAACTATATAAAACTAAATAATGATAAGATTAATTTATCTTGTTTTAATATTTTTTTTATGGAGTATAAGGAGGATATTGAAGACGCGAAAGAACGAATGAGTGCGTGGTGGGATCACGAAATTATTGATCGCCCAGTTATTAGCTATTATTATCCAAAAAAAAGAGGTAAACTTGGTACTTTCTTGGATACAGTTGGTGAAGATTGGACTTTAGCCGAAAATCACGAGGACATTGATAATGCTCTGAATGGATATGAAAAACGAGTTGAAGAAACTTATTTTGGAGGAGAATCTATCCCTTTTTATTTTCCCAATTATGGTCCGGGAATAATGGCTGCAGTATTTGGAGTAATTCCTCTATTTAAAACAAACACAGTTTGGTATAGTCTTCCTATAAAACCAGAAAATATCATAGAACATTTAGAAAATATCAAACTAAATCAAAATAATGTTTGGTATTCAAGATTACTCAGAATAACTGAAATTGCCGCGAAAAGAGCTAGAAAGAACTATTTAGTATCAGTAACCGATATTGGTGGTGTTCTAGACATACTTTCATCGTTTTTAGGACCAACCAACATAATACTTACGATGAAACGAAATCCTACCATTATAGATACATGCCGAACAATAATTTTAGAGAAATTACTAAAAGTTTACGATGATTTACAGGGGACAATCTCGCAATATTGTGATGGTTGCAATTGTTGGCTAGGCGTATGGAGTAAAAAAAGATGGTATGCTCTACAAAGTGACTTTAGCGCTATGTTAAATCCCGTATGGTTTAAAAGATTTGTTCTACCTGATGTTGTAGCGCAGGCAGAGCATATGAATTACTCAATTTATCATTTAGATGGCCCCGACGCGCTACCATTTTTAGATTCCTTTTTAAACGAACCGAGTATTACAGGAATTCAATGGGTCCCAGGAGCGGGTAATTCACCCATGGGCTCAAAAGATTGGATACCGTTGTATAAGAAAATTCAAAACGCTGGTAAAAACTTAGTTATTGATGCGGCTCCAGAGAATATTTCACACCTTTATAAAAATTTAGATCCAAAAGGATTGTATGTACGGACTTTCTATCGATCTGAATACATCGCAAATGAGTATTTACCGAAATTTGCTGGTGGTCGTGAGGGTGGAATAGTGTTTGAAGTCATAAAATGGTTAGAAGAACAAGGAGAAACCAAAATCACCAAGGAGTCATTGGATAGCTTCATCCTTTCTAAAAATTTAGAAATAGATAATAAGTATCGAAAGGATTTACTTAAAGAGATCTTCAGTAATTTTTCAAGACAATGGCATTATTAAGAGTATGCAATTAGCAGCCTGCTTTTAAAATTTTAAAGGATATTTTCGATTTTTTTCAACTGAAGTATATTTCTTAGAAATATAATCTGTAAAAAAAATGAAAAATACTAATTCTTTCCACTAAAACGAATTGACACTATAAAAAAAATGGCTGTTAGAACCGATGATATCTTATGGATTGCATAGATTATATCGTAAAGCACTCCTCCGGCTAAGATAGCTGCCGCACCGCCAGAAACAAGTGAAAGTAGGAGAAGAACTCCAGTAACTATCGCCCATTTTTTTTCTTTTCTCATTATTTTTTCACCTCCATATTGTATAATTATTTATTCTTTATCATATCGAAAATGTACTTAACATGTCTAGATAGTTTGTTTATCAAATCGTCAATTAACAACTCATAGGAAGTCTCGTTGTAATTAAGAATAAAGCATTCGAAGAACAAGTAAATACAGTAATTGAAAAATTCATCAGCTAGTATTTTAGCATCATATTCCATAATGTATCCTTTATTCATCATTTTCTGGAAAATTTGATTCCAGAAAATATAAGAAGGTTTCATAAATTGGTTTTTAAAAAAATCTAAGAATTTTACATTCTGGTAGAGCTCAATACACATGAGTCTTAATATCTTTCGGATGTGTGGAACCTTCAATTGTTCTATCATTGGTCTAATTGCATTATTCAAGAGCATTTCGGGATCATATTGGTCAAGTAAATCATCCAATGATATTTCATTTGGATCATATCTAAACTCATCAATGAGGAATTCGATAATGTGATCCATAATATCCTCTTTACCTTTAAAGTGATTATAGATAGAACTCTCGTGTATATTTACTAAACGAGCTATATCTCGTATAGAGACGGCATTATATCCTTTCTGTGAGAATAGATCGATAGCCACATCCCTAATCCGTTCCTTAGTTCCTTTCTTCTTTTTTTCATTAGTTTTTTTATCCTTGGTTGAACTTTTCATGTTCTTTACGCTATAATCTCTATGTTTGATGAAAGAAAATAATTTTATATTTAATGTTCTAAAATAAATTTTGATATTTAAATCTTACCAACAAACGTTTGTTTGTAGAAAAAAAGAATAATTTTTACCATTCAAATAAAGAGTAAAAATATAACTAAATAACAAAATAGATAAACGAATAAAATTGAAATTTATTTTTGGAGTAAGATGTAAAAGATAACTCAATTCTTTTAGAATTATTTCAAGAATTCGAAAATTTTGAATAAGATCATGCTCTAAGTGGATACTTTCTGTATTTTTCGATTGCGGCTCTCATGGCTAGAATGTTCTCCCAAGGGATGTTTATTATATCGTGACTTGGTCCTACGAAATAACCTCCACCTTTACCGGCACTTTTAATAGTATTTCTTACATTTTCTTCAACATCTTTAGGAGTACCGTATGTTAAAACACCAGAAGAATCTAATCCCCCCATAAAGCATAACTTATCCCCTAACGATTCCTTAAGCCCAGGCAAGTCCACACCCGCTGTTGCCTCTAAAGATTGAATACAATTCAACCCCGCATCAACTAAATCCGGTAAAAATTGATCTATTTTTCCACAAGAGTGTAAGATTATGAACACACTCATTTTTTTACATGCCTGATATATTCTTTTATGGTATGGAAGGATAAATTTACGGAAAACATCTAAAGAGAAAAAAGGATTTTCTTTGTAACCTAAATCGTCTCCAAACATAACAATATCGACGCCCACTTCAGCTAAGCGTTTTAAAATTTCGATGTTAACTTTAGTGTATTCGTCCATAATTTCCTGTATAAAACTGGGATTTTTTCGTATATAATACGCAAAGCGAGTAAATGTTATCCCCCCTATCAAAAATTCAGAGAGATCTATGGGTAAATTTACCAAAGGATAGAAATATGGCGCAACAGCTTCAACAAATCGCTCCCATTTTTGAGAAGAGTACTTAACTCTATTGTTAATCCATTCTATTGGCTTTCCATATCGGTCCCAATAAGAATGTAAGATTTCAGGGGTTGTAAAATAACCTCCAACATACCAAGCATATTCTAAACCGGTGTTTGGTTGCTTTTCAGTTCTATATAATCTGCCATCCATTCTATTTAAACGACAGTTTGGATATTCTGGAGGTGCATTTTCGTATCTAACTTTGATTTTGGTTTCTCCAAAAGGATCCATCCTGAAGAGATCAACGTTCCAAAAGCGTTGCTCCGTGATATAATGCTTAATATTAGTAGCTTTATTTTCTACATAAGTACGATATTTATCCATTTCTCCCGATTCTTTGAAAGCTTGGAACGAGCTCCCAGTTTGTTCAAATCCAAAATAGTGTATTGGAACCATATCTGGTTCGCCATCGAGTTCTAAAGTTCTAAATACACGTTCACGCTTAGTTAGAGTCATAAATGATCCTCATTTCCTAATAATATTTACTATAATTAATTAAATATAAAAAAATATTGTAAGACTATTTCTGATTAGTTCAATATTCATTCATTTCAATTTTTTCTATACTTTTATTTGCTTCGAAAAAGAAAAAAAAGATAAATTTTTATTTTACTCTGGAGTTTTTCTCTTAGCTTTACGTACTTTAAATACAACAACAATACTTATAATAGCAGCACCTGTTATAGCAGTTGAGATGATAATAATGGGAAGTATATTCTCATCCTCTGGTAATGGTTCTACTATTGTTTCTACTATTGTAACTGATTTACTTCCATTACCTCCAATCAAATCATTATAAGTATATCCAGTAGGGTACACAGGTGGACGAGCATATGCAGTACCTGATACTAAACCGCTAGCATTTACGGAAATAAGTCCTGTACTATTAATAACGTCTGCCACCACTTGCCATGTAATTGTTCCATTTTCTCCCGATAGGAGGTTTGCTGGATTAAGATTTTTAGTATACATCTCACCAGGTGCAAGAGAAAAACCCAATGGTAGCTGTATAGTCGCTTGACATGAAGAAGCCGAATACGCTGGACTATAATATGTTGGACGTATATATTCAACATTAGCGCTTATTGTAAAGGTTGAATTTATTGTTACTATTGATGAGCAACTTACGGTTATTTCCCATGGACAAATAAAAAGTGTCCAATTTGAATAACGAGTCCATAAATCAACAAATGTATTATAACTAATGTAAACATTAGGTCCTGAGTAAAATCCAGAATACCAAGGATCATGTACTATTAATTGAGAAATATCACCATTTCTAACATAGCCTATAACTACTCTAAAATGCCCAGTAATATGTGATTCATCATAATGTTGCAAAACCACGATCGGGTATCCGTCTCCAATTAAATCGACTAGATGATTAACATTTGTTAAATGTGCTTCAAAAGCACCATATCCAATTGATCTATTTGTATATCCCGTTATATTTCCACCCATATCATTACCTAAAGATATACTTAAATTACTAAAATGAGTTGCTCGTCTCAGATCACTTGTGTAAGCTCCATAAGATACGTCTGCTCGAGCAACATCTGCTATCTCTAATTGTGCAATATCAGGTCCATAAAAATCACACACCATTTCTAAACTTGCAGGTCCGCAATAGTAACTTGTTGTTTGGTAGTAGTGTGGAACTGAGGGAATTATAAATTCTGTAGAAGCAGAATGCAAGCTAGAATTTCGGTCTTCCAGAAGTTTGTTGACATTTTCTCTAGCTTGAATATATTCAACTTTTACAAACCCTATTCCAACGATCTGCCCTATAAATGCGAAAAGTATGAATAAAGTTGCCCAAATTCTTTTATTCATTTTATTATACATTAAATCATTATTTATAGAATCCTTTTTTATGAGAGATTTCAATAAAGATAAATAAGCTAAATCAATATTTAAAGACTTATATGTATAAATTATTGTTTATTTTGAAAATAGACAATTAATTAGAAATTTTTACGTAGGAATAATTAATTTTTCTAGATGAAATAGACATACTGGAGGATTAGCAATAATTTTAAATAAAAAAGAATAAAAATAGATTATTTTTGTTTCAGATATTCATTCATTTCAACGAACGAACTTGTTCTTATGAGGGCAGCTTTAAGGAATTGAAAACCGATATCGTACGTAGATCCATCTCCACCGATGTGGATTACATATGGCACTTCACCTTTGTATAATCCCTTGGCTTTTAAGATTTTGTAGGTAGTGCTTATCCCATCTGCCACGGTAGCACCCGATTCAAATAAGTGGTGTACCCAAGGAACTTTCCATGATGCTACATTATCTTTTGAGGTAGAAACTTCAACGCAACTGGTATTATTTACGTAAATAATGTTATTACCAGCTATAGCAGATGCTACAGTTGCCATTTGATTTAATACCATTCCAGCACCGCAACCTGGACATGTTCCGTACCCGGGGTGTAGATGAGTTTGAGGCTTTAAAGTTCTTCGATTAACTTTATAGAAATCTACAGGTTTTTCAGCTCCGAATTGTTCTATGAGTCCTTTTATTTTGAGGTTTCGTTGTTCCGTATAATAAATTATCTCGTCAATTTCTTTTTCCATGAATCTTGGTTTAAAGAGGTGCTTGAATCTTCCCATGGATTTGAGATATTCTACGAATTTTTCTTTATCAATATCTAATCCGCGATAATAAGAAAAAGTTGGAATACCATCTTTTACTCTAATAGTATAAAGAGGCCAATACCCACAATCTGTAGCTAGTTTTGAAATACTTGCCGCATCACCGGCGTCATGTCGCCATCCTCGCATACAATCTGAGTAGGTTTGAATGAAAGCAGATCCATTTGATTTCATTGCATCAGCGAATTTTCCCATGAAGTCTGCAGGATAGGCAGGATTAGCACTGGCTAAGAATAAAGATTTTGTGCCAAAAAAAGCAAAAGGAGTGACAAGATCTTGCTTAACACCGATTTTTCCTGGTATTTTCTCACCTCCCGGGCCAGTCGTTGTTGATGCGTAAGGCGGAGTTCCTCCCGATTCCTGAATACCAGTGTTCATAAAAGCTTCGTTATCGTAGTTAAGGAATAATACAGTACATTTTTCATCTCTTGCGAGAATGTCTTCAAATGGAATGACATTTCTTTCTGGTTTCGACATTTTATCGATCCACCTCATGTATTTTATCTTTGCTTTCTCTTACACCTAGATATGTGTAAAGTTGCCCTTTCATGTCGTTCACTGATTTCATCTTCTTTTTAGTTACATCAAATTCATCTCTTGTAACATCTCTTCCACCTAATCCTACAATATAAGTTCTAAATATTGTATTAAGTGGATATAATGCCGTTGCTATCGAGGTAGAAAACGGTGGTAAGAGATTATTTAGTGCGTCTGATTTCTCTAAGATGATTAATTTTTCAATATTGTGCTCTTGAACGATTTTTTGTAATTCTTCGTAAGGGAAAGGTCTGTAGGCTCTAATTTTGATTAACCCTATATCTTTGTTCTTCGTCATCCAACTAATAATATTACCACACATACTACCCATTGTAATAAACGCAGTTTTTGATGAGTTATCTAAGTTATACGTCTCAATTAACTTATAATGGCGACCAGTTGCTTTTCCGAATTCTTCAAAGGAATTTTTCATTACATTAAGTACAGATTTTTTGGCAATATCAAGGCCCATTCTTCCCTCCATAAAATAACCGGGAGTCACAATTCCACCCCATACTCCTGGATGGTCAGGTGATATTGTATGACGAGGCATCTTTGGCGTTAATTTACGTATAACCTCATCGGGACTTAACCATAGTTTTTGAACCGAGTGAGAAATTATAAATCCATCGTGTACAAACATAGTTGGAAATAAGGATTTATCAGATATCATTACGGCCAAAATCGCCGCATCGTAAGTTTCTTGAACATTTTCTGAAACGATACAGTTCCACCCATAATCAGTGATAACGTATTCCCAGCTATTCCAGATAGACAAATTTGGGGAGTTGAAAGCTCGGGCGGAGATCATCATCGTTAAAGGAACTCGCCAACCCACAGCCATTGGTAAAGCTTCTGACATTAATAAATAACCTTGAGATGCTGTTGCAGTAAAAGTTCTTGCTCCCGCTGCACAGGCAGCAGTAGAATAACTCATGGCAGCTAATTCAGATTCAACGTTAACGAATGCTGCTTTCAACCTTCCTTGATGAACCACATCGGATAATCCCTCTACTGATTGCGTTTGCGGTGTAATAGGAAAAGCGCAAATTACATCGGGATCCGTTTGAGTGACCCCCCCAGCTACTGCATAGTTTCCAATCATAGCGGTTTGGGTTGGTTCTTTAATTTCCTTAAAGAAAATTTTCATTGGTTCTATTGACATTTTAATTACTACCTCCTTCTTCTTCTGGTACTGCACAAGCGGCAGGACCTTGTTTCGCTCGTTTACTTATGGCTTGAACGGGACAGATATTAAGGCAATTTTGACACGCTTTACAGTGAAGAATATCGATTCCAGCCATGTGATATTGGCCATCATCTCCTAATTTTCTAAGAGTTGCAAAATCAGGGCATATAAACCAGCATTGCGCACAATTAGTGCATGTTTCTTCGTCCCATATTATCTCCCATTCTCCCCACGACCCCGTATTTACTAGGTCACTTCCAACAGGGATTATATCTTCATCACAATACCAAACACCAGCTTTATCTAAATCTTTGTATCCGGGCAACCCTAAATATACTTGCTGCCACGGTACTTTACTATCCACGGTGAAATCTGGTTCAATCCCCATATCGTAAACGCATGTTTCTTCAATTGCCTGTTTAATAGCTTGAATATTTTTTCCAGCAACTTCTCCTTTAAATCGCTTCATTATGGCGTCAGATAATTCCTCAAGCGTGAAGAGATGAGAAACACGAATTAAAGCACCCAATATAATGGTGTTCGTAATATTTCTCCCTAGAACATCGAGAGCAATTCGAGTTGCATCAATTGTTGCAACATTTATATCCTTCCGTTTAACTGCATCTTGAATAGTTAATTGATCCATTTCTGTATTGACAATTAACCAACCTCCTTTTGGTATACCTGCCGTCACATCTACTTCTGTTAATAAAGAAGGATCTAAAACCGAAACAAAATGAGGTCCATAAACTTGTTCGTTTGATCTTACTAGATCAGCGTTCGCAGAAAGTCGAACATAGCTTTCAGTTGGGCTTCCCATCCGTTCTGCGCCAAATTTTGGTTGACAAACACCGTAACCATAGAATGCTTCCACGCAGAGATTCGAAGCGGTTACGCCTCCTTGTCCCCCACGGGCATGGAATCTTAGATTAATAGTATAGTCTTTTAATACTTCTTTTATGTGTTCTGGAGTTAACATTTGAATTTTCACGTTTTTATTTTCAAAATATCAAATTGTAATAAGACTAGTATAACTACCAAAAAAAGTTTATTCACTTTAATTGATAATCATCTTTTTTGTGCTGAAATGATGAAGTATTTAGGATATGGCTCTTTTTCAAATATAATAGTAAAAATGGTGCTTTCTAACTGGTAAAAAATTCGAATATTGAAAATCATTCTGATACGATTAGCACTCCCAATGAGCTAAAATTAGACAACATTAAGCCTAATGGACAAGAGGATGAAAATAATGCAAAAATGACTCCAGACTTTATACCAATGATAAAAATTATCTTTTGGAATAGTATGGGGTTCTTCTTTTTTTCATTTTTAATACCTTATGTCACAGTTCAATTATTAGGAGTTTCAAAAACGGAATTAGGTGTTGCTTTTTCAATACAAATGATCGGGGGGTTGCTTAGTGCGCCGATTGTAGGTTATTTGACTGACCGCGTTTCAAAGAAAGTGTTAATCTTGATTGGTAGCTTTGGACGTGGTACTTGTTATATTCTTATGTATATAGGAATTCTCGTTTCCTCTTTTGTTTTATTTACTGCAGGTATGTTTGTATTAGGTTTTTTTGTTGGTTTTTTTTGGACACCTTTAGATACATTAATTTCGGAAAAATCAAATAAAGCTAATCGCTCATTCGCTTTCGGAAAACGTGGAGGAATGATAGGTAAAGGAAACGCGGTTGGATCAATCATAAGTTTTATTATATTTTGGTTAGCGAATTTGTTTGTTCCGGAGAATCTGTTTTTAGTTTACAGTCCTTTATTAATATTCGCCGCATCAAATATTTTTGGAGGAATTGTATTCAATTTGAAAGTGGACGAAAAATTAACATTCGATAAGCACATATTTAATTTATTTCCCTCTTCGGTAGAATCAAGTATAGTCTCCAAGGAGCCAGTCATATCTGAGACTCTTTTGAAGTCTAGAAATAATCTAGCAATTGGATTCTTTATCGGATTCAGCGTTTTAGTCCTTGCTTTTATGACCAGCAACATTAATCAATCGTTAGCGTATCCTTACTTTCAAGTATATTTAATCGAAGAATTAGAGGTTTTAGATCCCACGCTCGTAATGATAATCTATTTCCCAAGTCAAATTATCTCACTTTTATTAGCACCTAAATTAGGCAAGATTGCTGATAAAATTAATCCTGTACTAGGAATGGCTTTTGTGAGTAGCCTAGGTGCATTTGTGACATGGTTAATAATTAATTCAACATCGGGTTATATGTTTGGACTTCTTTTACTCTTCGATTCAACTTTTGCGTGGGGAGGAAACTTGATTTTACAGAATATTCTTAGCCGCATATCAAAAATTCATCGTGGAAAGGTTTTTGGAGCGGCTCAGTGGTTAAGTTTGCTCGGTGCGGTTTTAGGTCCCATAATCGGAGGATTTGCTTATGATAGTATTGGTCCAACTGCACCTTTTGTAATTTCAATCTTTATCGAATTATCAGTCATACCTCTATACGCTATTGCGATTAAAGCTTTGAAGTCTTATATGGCTGAAAAAGTAGATACATAATTAAGCATATTCAAACCTAAGCACTCCTTACATTAAAGAAAGGATTTAAACCAGTTCAATGGAATAACTTTTACTACTTTTCCTAAGAACTCAGGTATTGTTAACGTGCCTAAATCAGAGATTATGCCGCTTAGATATTTTGAAGGAGTTATATCGAAATAATAATTATGAACATGTAATAATTGTTTTTTAATCTTTTTACTATAAACCTCGTAAATTGGCTTGTCTTCGACTATAATTTCTTTTCCATAATGACTTTTTAGATTATATTTATAAGAATCTCCAACTGCAAAAACTTTTTTGTTGTTATTCGCGGCTATACACGCTAAAGGATGACTTCCTATTTTATTTACAATCGAGCCGTCTCGCAATATGCTATCAATCCCGAGAAGTACGATATCCACAGATTTAATAAACTTGCCCATTGAGGAATCTGTAATTAGATGAGTTTCATAATCTGAAGATAATATTTCTGCTGTTCGACGTCCTTCAAGTAAAGGGCGCGCCTCTAAAACATAAAAAGTAAAATCGCTTGTTTTTTCTTCTTTTAGACATTTAATAATTGTCGTGCTGTAAGAAATTAACATAATATTAAGGCGTTTTCCCCTATAATTATCCAAGAATGAACGAAATGACGATAATAAAGCGGTTTTACTTCGTTCTCTCCATTGAGGAAATTCGGTAAATCTTTCTAGAAGATCTTTTTTAGTATACGACTCCAGATCATGAAGGAAATATCCTATAGTGTTGATAATAGGTGCCATACTGGGACGTACATTTAGTAATTCACGAGATAATTCAAGTATGACATCTTTAATATCCATTTGTGGGTCTTTTATGGAATCAAGCAGGATTTTTAATATATCTAAGGCAATATCAATTAATTCACTCGCTCCAGATGTTTTATCTAGATGCAAATCGCGAATCATGCGATAAATTGGCTTAGTAATCATGATCAGTTATTGAATAATCAACCTTTTAATATTAACTATATATTTTTTAAATGAATTAAGAATTTTGAATCTCTTAAATTATTAATTAAAGTTAATATATTATGGAAGAGAACTCAAATCAGGCTGACAAATCACTGGAAAAAATTTCTAAATTATTAGAAACAAGACCTCCGCAGGGACAATTTCGAGACCAATTATTTTGGTTAGTCGATGTGATATATGCGTGTAAAGCTAGTAGTAATCGTGTATTGATCGAAGAAGCAAAATTGATGGAAAAAGTATTAGGAAAACTAGGTGAATTCTTAAAAACCGGAAATCAAGAGGCATTAGGAGAAGCTACCGTTCGGGTACAACAATTCGCTCGAATAGTAAAAGCTGCAGTAACAGGAACTAAACTTGATTTTAACATCTTTCTGAGCTATTCAACTGTAGATACAGATTTCTTCAGAATTAAAGAGATTGCCAAAAAATTAGAAGGTCATCCAGAAATATCTAATGTTTATTACTGGGAAAAAGATAGTGGTCAAAATATTATAGAATATATGGAGGATAATCTAGAAAAGTCAAAAGTGTTTGTACTCTTTTGTTCTCAACATTCTTACGATTCAAAATCAGTTAAATTAGAGAGGGGAGCGGCAATACAATTGAGTCAAGAAGAAAGAATTAGACTTCTGCCAGTATTTGTAAACCCCTCTGAGATCCCATTACTAATAAAACCCTTTCTGGGTGTAGAATATCACCCAGAACAATTTGACGATTTTATTCAGAAACTGTCCGAAGAAATTTTCAGAAGCTAGATTTGAGACCTTTTTTCTATTTTACATTTTATTTTTTTTTTTTATAAACTATTAATCTCATCTTTAATTTTAAAATAATAATGGGGAACATAGAGAATAAGGACATCGATGTAAAAGATGTATCTTTTATTAACAATATTAGATCTATTGCGGTTATAGGAGCCTCAAAAAAGAGAGATTATTTCTTTTTAAGAAACCACCAATATATGTTTAAAGGTAATATATACGCGGTACATCCTAATGCTGAAGAAATCCCAAATTTTCCGAAAGAAAATATTTATGCTTCAATCCTCGATATCCCAGAAGCAATAGAGTTCGCATTTATCGCAATTCCAGCAAAGAAGGTGTTGGAAGTGATGGATGAATGCGTAGAAAAAGGAGTAAAATTGGTCACGGTTTTTACATCAGAGTTTTCAGACGCCGGAACAGAGAAAGGTGTTGAGTTAGAAAAAGAACTGCTAAGAAGAGCCAAAAATAAAGTAAGAATTTTAGGGCCGAATGGATTAGGATTATTTTATCCTAAGATAGGGGTCGCTTGGCGTCCAGGGTTCCCATCAATTCGCGGAAATATTGGATTTATTGCTCAATCTGGGGGAATATGCAACATTGCTATCTATTCCTCTATAGAATTAGGTATTAATTTTTCAAAAGTTTTTTCGTTTGGAAATGGCGCTGATCTAGATTTTGTTGACCTTCTCTCTTTTTTAATAGAAGATCCAGAAACTGAAATTATTCTATGCTATCTCGAAGGAATTAAAGAAGGTCGGATAAATACCCTAAAAGCAATTCTTAGAAATAACACCAAACCGATAATAGTTCTAAAAGGTGGAAAAAGCGAAAGAGGAGCTGTTGCAGCTAAAACTCACACAGCTTCAATATCAGGTGATAATAAAATCTGGAAAAATTTCTTTCTCCAATATAATATCATCGAAGTTGATTCTTTAGAGCAGCTACTTCATGCAGCTCGTTTAATTGATTGTTATGGTGTCTTTAAACTACGAAGTCTAGCTATAATAAGTATTTCCGGAGGTTATGGGGTTGTTTTAGCCGATTTAATTGAAACATTAGGATTAGAAGTCCCTCCGTTTTCCCCTGAGATGCAAAGCGAGATTTCAAAGAAGTTTTTTATGGCTGGCACAAGTCCTAATAATCCACTCGATTTTGCCGCCCAATTCTTTGCTATTGATATTGTTAAAGAAGTTATTGATCTTGTATTATCAGATAATATCATCGATGGACTCGTTATAGATTTACCTGGATTTTATCTTACATTGCCTCCGAGGATAAAAGATCCCGAGGGATTTTTCAATATTTTTTTTGATAGTCTAGCTCTTGGTCACAAACACAATAAACCACTTATTTTAGTTACACAGCATCTTACTCGTCCTAAACCAATTAATGAATTTCTCACTAAAGTTAAAGAAAACAAAGTACCCATTTTTGGAGACCCACAAGAATTTCTACCGTTATTATCTAAAATCTCACATTTTAATGAAAAATTAGATAAAAAGAAGAGCAAATAAAGGATAAAAAAAAAGGAAAAATAACATTTGAAGTAAGTACTAACAAATATTATTTTCTTTGTTAATAAATTATTTTCTAAATTTTCTTATGATTTTGGCTAGCATTGGAACTGCCTGTTCTACTTCTGCAACGGGGGAGACAGTATATTTAGTAAAAAAGCCTGGTAATGCTAATTTCCATTGATAGACATTTTTCATCATATCATCCACGCTGTCGCTTTCTACTATAGCGACACCCCAATCTTCTGGAGTTATCCACCAGCCAGTTGTTTCCCATTTTTCCAATTCAACTCCAGCTTCTTGAACTTTTTGATAAGCAGTTAGCATATCTGCTGGATCTAAATTTGGATCTATTTCATAATATATAATAAACAACATTTCAAATTTCACCCGACTCTAAAATTGGTGTAATAAAATATATTATTATTTAGAATAAAAGTTTTTACATCCTTGTAAAAGATTAATTAAAATATCTGAAAATTGTAGTAGAGTAATCCCCTTAATATCTAAAAATTCAAATTATTTAAGGAAAAGCAAAAAAGGAAAATTTATTTTAGAGTAATTTTACTTACTTGCGAAACAACATCGGCAAATCTTTTTCCTTCTGCTGCAGAGATCCATTCAATGACAAATCTCTCATCAGAAATTTTATTTTTCTTCATCCAACTTCTAATTTTTTTTTCTCGTTTTATGGCAAAGTCATTTCCAGAAATATAATGACAATCTTGTGGATGACATCCAGTCAACATAACAGCTCCAGCTCCATGGTTAAAACAGTGCTTAATGAAGGAAACTTTTACGCGTCCTGAACACATAGTTCTAACAATCCTCGTATTAGTTGGATATTGAATACGACTTGTCCCAGCTAAATCAGCTCCCGCATATGAGCACCAATTACAAGCGAAGACCAATACTTTTTTTGAAGCATTTTCACGAAGAGCTATATCAATTTGTCTAAGGATCATAGCATCTGTAAAATTTGTCATAGTTATAGCATCTGTAGGGCAATCTGCAGCACATGTACCACAACCTTTACATAATACTGGAATGATTCGGGCTGGTGATTTTTTTTCTCGATCAACACTAATAGCTCCGTAAGGACAACGAGATACACAAGTTCCACAACTAGTACATTTTTCTATATCTACAAATGCATATAAAGGTTCTACATGGAACTCATCTTCTGAAAGCAGATTTCCACAGCGTCCTGCTGCAGCACTAGCTTGTGTAACTGTTTCCCTAATATCTTTTGGCGATTCTGCTCCCCCAGCAATGAAAATACCATCAGTCGGAGTATCCACTGGACGAAGTTTAGGATGTGCTTCAATATAAAATCCTTTTGAATCCTTGGCAACAGGAAAAGGAATAGATTCGGATGAGCCTTCCACTCCTATAGAAAGGACTACTAAGTCAAATTCTTCAGAGAGGATTGTTCCAGTGCTTATATCTTCAACATTCACTTTAAGATTTTTAGTTATAGGATTTTCCTTAATTTGACCAGGGCGTCCACGTATAAAAAGAACACCTTCTTCTCTTGAACGTGAATATAATTCTTCAAATCCTTTACCAAAAGCCCTAATATCAATAAAAAATATAGTAACCTCAACGTCAGGCCAATGCTCTTTTATCAAAAGGCTATCCTTTATACTTTCCATGCAACAGAAGTTAGAACAGTATGGATTGAATCGTTTATCACGCGATCCTACACAATTGATAAAAGCAACTTTTTTTGGTTTCTTTAGATCACTGGGACGTACAAGTTCTCCGTTTGTAGGTCCTGCAGCATTAATTAACCTTTCAAATTCAAAGGTTGTTATAACGTTAGAATAATTATTCCATCCATATTCTGGGAGTTTAGAGGCATCAAAAAGTTCAAAGCCTACTGCGATAATAATAGCTCCAACTTTAAAATTAAAGGTTTTTTCGGAGTCCTCATAAATTATAGCTTCTTTTTCGCATTCAGGAACACATTTTCCACAAGCTAAAGGAGAAAGCCCTAAACAGCTCTTTTCATCGATTATATAACAAGCTGGTACTGCTTGAGGATAAGGGATATATATTGCTTTCCTCCAACCTAAGTTGCCAGAGTACTCATCAATAACGTTTTCAGGGCAGATTGAAACGCAATCCCCACATGCAGTACAAAGGTTTTCATCTACATAGCGGGGATGTTTTTTAATTGTTATCTCAAAATTACCAATATATCCAGATATATTTGTAACTTCAGCACAGGAAATTAAATTAATATTTTCATGATTACCTACATCAGCCATTTTGGGACCTAAAATACAGATTGAACAATCCATAGTTGGAAAAGTCTTATCGATGAGAGCCATCTTTCCTCCAATAGTAGGTGATTTTTCAACAAGAATAACTTCAAATTCATCAGCTAAATCTAATGCAGCCTGAATTCCTGCTACTCCTCCTCCAATAATTAAAACTCTTCGTGTAATGGGAACAACAATATCATCAATTGCTTCTAATAACTCAGCTTTAGCGATTGCCATTTCAAGGATTTCTTTTGCCTTTTTAGTCGCTTCTTCTTTCTCTGAAAGATGTACCCAACTACACTGTTCTCGGAGATTAGCAACTTCTACTAGCGAAGGATTTATTCCAACTCGTCTTAAAAGCTTTTTCCAGGTTGGTCCATGCAATCTCGGGGAACATGCTGCTACAACTATCTTCTCTACACCTTGCTCTTTAATTGCTGTTTCGATTTCTACTTGCCCGGGATCAGAACAAGTATAGGTATTAACTTGAACTAGTTTGACTCTTGTATCTTTTTCAATTTCCCTAGCTAATTGATCAATATCAACAGTTCCACCGATATTTTTACCGCATTTACATAGGAAAACTCCGATATTAGGTTCGATATCAGGTGTATTATCACTTTCAGTCATATGTTCAGTCACTATCTTTAATTTCTCTTACTATTTTCTTATTTTGTGCATTAATTCGAACTTGCTCTATTTTTTTGCTAAATCCTTCTCGCTCCTCTTCTACAAATTCTCCACAAATAATAATCCCTTTCTTAAAATCAAAAGTTGCCTGATGAGGGGGCCAATCAAGCTTAATCCTAATTTGCTTTTTTAACCATTCTAACATTTCTACAGCATCGCCTAATTTATTTTTAGACCCATATTGGACAAAACAAGGAGCAAGTACTTCTATAAAACTAAATCCTTGATTATCTATACATTTTAAAATACTTTTTTGTAATCTAAGTGTGTCATATGCAGGCCATCTAGCAACATATGTCGCTCCTGACGCAGCTGCCAGACTTACCAAATTAAAGGGAGGTTCCACATTTCCATATGGTGTTGTTGCAGTAATGTCGCCAATCTGACTTGTAGGGGCTACTTGCCCACCCGTCATGCCATATATATTATTATTTATGCAGAGAACAGTTAGCTCTATATTTCTTCTAGCCGCGTGGATAAAATGATTCCCACCAATAGCAAAAAGGTCTCCATCTCCCGATAGAACTATGACCTTTAATTTAGGATTTGCTAATTTTATACCTGTTGCAAAAGGTATGGCTCTCCCATGTGTAGTATGGAAGGCAGGTGCTTTAAAACAGCCACTAGATCGACCAGTACATCCTATGCCAGATACAATGGCATAATCTTTAGAAGTGAGGCCTCTTTCTTTTAGACAGTTTGTAATTGATGTAATTACTGTTCCAATTAAACAACCCGG
>JAEOTS010000057.1 GCA_016839745.1 Promethearchaeota archaeon | reverse complement strand
TCCTCGAATCCTGCATCTGGACCTAATACGCCGAGTTTGACTAATTTTTTGATTAAAGTTTGTTGGACTTCTGTAGCTCGTTCTTGAGGTAATGATCTTGATTTTCGTGCTATATCTCGCCAATTTCCTAACATGGTTCGCATTTTCCAGAATTCTCGTTTGTTTCTAAGACCGTATCTTCCTAGGAATTCGAGTTCTTCAACTAACCTTTCTGTTTGGAATGGGTGTTTTGGTTTTTTAAATTTTTTCTTTAATCTTCTAGGATCTCCGATTTTTCATCACCTTACTGTTGACCCTTCTTTTTTCTAATAACACCAACGACTAATCCGTGTCTTCCAGTGCTTTTGGTTCTTTGGCCTCTTACTTTTAATCCTTGGTGATGTCTGACGCCTTTATAACTTCTGATACGTTTCATTCTATCGATGTCTCGTTTTACCGATAATTCGAGCTTGTTTCCAATGATATGCAAGTTCTCTCCAGTTACCAAGTCATTCTTACGGTTAACCATCCAAGCGGGTACTCCACTTGTTACTGGATCTAAAATGATCTCTTCAATTCTATTCAAGTCTTTCTCAGGAATTGCTCCAATTCTCATGTCAGGATTGATTTCCGCGATCATGATTATTGCTTGAGCGAATCTTCTTCCAATTCCTCTTATTTGAGTTAGTCCGTATTCTACTTTAGCATTCCCATCCACTTGCGATCTGAGTTTTCTAAAGAAAACTTTTTCTCTAAAGTTACTTGGTCTTGTAGTTAAACTCATTTTAATGATAAATTATTACTTAAAGTTATAATTCTAAATATAAAATTTAATATTAATTTTATGGTTTAGAAAGAAAGAAGGTATATGCGAGAAAAAATACGGGAAAAACTATTATCTAATATCGAGGGAACCTTACATTCTCATCTTTTTTTTTGTCAATATGCTTAGTACATTTATTTCTTTTTGATGTTGCGATCCGTTCGAGGAGTGGTAATCCTGGCTTAACATCTGCTAGCGCTTTTGATTCAATTAAATCGTTTTTGATTAGTTTGCTATAGAGTTCCTTTCCGGTTTCTGTTCTTATAAGAACGGTATTCCACCCTGAGGGAGATCCTATAGAACCAATTGAAATATCAGCAGATTCGGAAGTAAGATCAAAACAAACCTCACAATCTTCTCGAGCTAAATTTCCAATCTCTTTAATTGGAACCGTTAATTCTTCGCCAGAATTAGTATACACGAAAAACTTTCCTTTATTAATATCAGTCTTTTTCACATCGTTTACATTTACTTTTAGTATCTCGCAAATTTTAAGGAGAGATTCGTAGGAGAAGGACTCCATACAGAAGATACCAATACGATATTTGATTTGGTTTAACGAGGGAATACCAATGTTATAAACTGCTGATTTGAGTAATGCTTGCATCATGCAAGGAACTCCAACAACAGCTAAAATTGATTGGTTATTATTAAATTCCCTTAATACTTTTAAATTAGGGTTGTTTACATATTTGGTGCCTGCAGTTAAGAGAATATCTTCTTTACTCTGAAGTATTATTGGTTCCGGTCTCCACGGAGTATTGCTCATTTTAGCTCCTATTGCTAAATCAATCATTTTAGAGTCAAAAAGATAATGCAAACAGGTGCTTGTGATTCCTCCATCTTGACAAACCTTAGCAATATCATTTAATTTGGTTCGTGCAGAATATGCTTCTAAGTAATGGCCCACTTGAGAATAATTTTTAATTTCTGAAGATTTATCCTGAGTCATGTTTAAGACACTAACAGGTAGATAACTGCGAGGACATACAAAATAGCAAAGACCACACTTAATACACTTGTCCTCGTCAATTTTACCAAAACCGTTATAGACTTCTAAGCAGTTTACAGGACAAATACCAACACATAATCCACATCCGGAGCAATTATGAGTCTCAAATATAGTTTTAACTGGCTCATAAACTGATTTTACCTTTGATGGATCGACATTGTACTTTTCGATTACGAGATCCTTAAAAGAAGTTGATTCAGGAGTTTTTTCATCTCCTTCAACAGTGTCATAGATTTTATTCACTTCGATAAGGTTCTCGTTTCTCAATAATTCTAACAAGCTTAACGTCTTTCTGATTTCAATAGAATTCGAATCTGAAAATTTTTTAATTGTTTTAAAGTTGTTAGAATCGGGATTAGACAGATAATTAAGAAGTTTATATTTCAAAAGTTCTTCATCGAACATTTTAAACAACATTTGATCGTATTGTTCCTCGTTATAGATACCAGAATCTAATATTTCTTGCTTAGCATCAACTAATACGCGGATTCGATACGAATCTAAAGTAACGGCTATATCTTTTAAGCCTTCCTTTGAAATTTTAAGCTCGGAACTCATTTTTTTTTTTAATATATGGTTGTTTTAATATTATATCTTAAACTCCGAATACTCATGCTGTGAGTTAGTTACCTTCTAACTAAATTTTTTTAGAAAGATCATCCTATTTCGGATTAATTTTTTATTTTGGTAGAGGAGGGAGAAGTTCTACTTTATGAGTGATATCTTCTACTGATTTAATGAATTTTTCAACTTCAGCAGCTGAGCAGAAATACTGTTGAATTCGCTCTTCTGCAAGACCTAAGTGTGTGAATAGCCTTTTTAAAAACTTAACATGCTCGAAAGTATTCATATTTCCGTTTCCAAATTCACATTCACCTTCTTTTCAAGAGATAATAGCTACTCCATCAGCACCATTTAGAAAACTCTCCATTATTAAATGGATACCTATTCTTCCTGTGCATTTTACCCTTATTAAGTGAAAATTAGTAGAGTAAGATTTTCTCGTAGTACCCGTTAAATCTGCCGCAGAATATCCTCATTTTTCACATCCAAAAGCTATAATTTTTCGCTCTTTTATATTTTCTGTCATGTTTTATCTTCTCTTACTTTTCTAATTCTCGATTTTAGTTGATTTTTTTGGTATTGTTTCAATTACACTTTCCCCGATTCCTTTGATTTCAGCCTCAAATTGACTATCTCGATAGTATTTCAAATCTATTGCTCGTGCTGGGCATGAAGAAATACATACTCCACATCCTTTGCATTTTAACTCGTCCACTATCGCGATTTCGTTCTCATCAACGCTTATTGCCCCATACTCGCATAATTTTTCGCATCTATGACATCCTATGCATAAGGTTTCATCTACTTCAGCGATAATTAATTCTTGTATAATGGTTTTATGAGAGAGCAACGCAGCAGCTTTACTAGCAGCCGCTAAAGCCGTAGAAACGGAATAAGGAATGTTTTTCGGTCCTGCAGCGCATCCACAGATGTAAATACCCATGTTTTTAGTTTCTTGAGGTTTCAAACAACCATGAATTTCGGTTAAAAAGCCGTTAGGTCCTTTACTTAAACCTAAGACATCGATCGCTTCCATAGTCCCTTTTGAAGGATTCATTCCGGTAGATAAAACCACCATGTCTGCCTTTATCTTAAGTAGTTCACCACTTAGAGAAGAATATGCTCGAATTATTAAATTATGATCTTTATCTTCGTTGATTTCGCCTACTTTTCCACGAATCATTCTAACATCAGCTTCCCTTATTGTTCTATAATATTCCTCGTTTCCTTTATCGGTTGTTCTAATGTCAATGTAAAATATTATTACATCCATTTCCGGATATTCTTGCTTCAATAATTGAGCATTTTTAAGAGCGACATTACAACACACCATGGAACAATAGGGATTGGCTTTTAAAGACCTAGAGCCAACACATTGGATCATTATCACAGTTTTTGGTGTTTTTCCGTCAGAAATTCTATATATATGACCTCCAGTTGGTCCTATTGGGCTTAATAAGCTTTCTAATTCAATCTGAGTAATAACATTTGGATAAATCCCGTAATTATATTCGTTGGTTTCAATTATCGGGTATTCATCATAACCCGTAGCAACAATCACTGCGCCCACTTTAACTTCAACGATTTCAGGTTCTTGTTCAAAATCAATAGCTTCTGCGGGACATATGCGTTCTCAATTTTTGCAATCAATACAAACGCTTTTATCCATTACAGCGTATTTTGGAACTGCTTGGGGAAATGGGATGTAAATCGCACTTCTTTCGCCAATTCCGCTGTAAAATTCATTGGGAACTTTAATAGGGCACTTGGTAGTACACAAACCACACCCAGTACAATTACTCTCGTTAACATATCGCGGATTTTTGCGAATCTTGACATTATAATTCCCAGTAATACCACTAAACTCGATGATATCGCTATAAGTGAATAGTTTTATATTAGGATGTTTTGAAGCGTTTACCATTATAGGGGCAAGAACTCATATGCCACAATCGTCGGTAGGATAGATTCGATCTAATTGAGCCATCTTCCCTCCAATTGTAGCCTGTTTTTCTACCAAATACACTTGTATTCCATGCTCTGCTAAGTCTAATGCCGCGTTCATCCCGGCAATCCCCGCACCAATAACTAATGCAGCTCTTTCTACGGGGATTTCCTTGTAAGGAACGCTTTCTAATTCTCTTGCTCGATTTATTCCGGCACGAACTAAACGTTTTGCTTTTTCTGTTGCGTTTTCCATGTCTCCCTGATGAACAAAAGAGCAATGCTCTCTTAGGTTTACCATTTCGAAATAATATGGGCTTAACCCTGCTTCCACTAACACGGCTCGATAAGTTGGTTCGTGTATCTTAGGGGTGCAAGCTGCAACAACGATTCTATTTAAACTTAATTCTAAGATATCGTTTTTAATAATTTGTTGCCCAGGATCGCTACAGGTAAAATTATTTGTTCTTGCTATAACAACATTGGGTAACGGTTCAACAAAATCTCTGACGGCATCGCAATCAAGGTGAGCACCAATATTAACTCCTCATCTACACACGTAAACTCCTATTCTTATTTTATCAATGGTCTGCTTTTCAGACAATTAATTCACCTTTAGTTAAAACATCACCATAATAAATAATTGCTTTTACTTCGGTTTAATATTTTAATAAAACCCTTTTGTGTTTGGAAATTATGGAATTAATTTATTTTTTCTGGTTAATTTCAATCGCATTAAATTTTGTTACCGATTTAGTCCAAATTTTTCATTGAAAATTAGTTAGTAAAATTTCTCGAAGATATCTCATTAACTTTTTTATGGAAAATTCATTATATCTTAGTATGGTGGAGCAAGAAGAAAACAAAAAAGAAGAGTTTGCCAGAGAATTTATGACCGAGGAAGGTTTGAAAGGGAAAGCAAAGCGAATAAAAATCATGAATATTATCGATAAAGTAGGATACAATAAAGATAAAGTTAAAGTTGCTTATCTACGGTCAACTATATCTGAAAGAATTCACCATGAATAATTCATTTGTTTTTTAACAAATACTTATTATTTTCATAAATTAATTTAATGATTGTTTATAATAGAAATTAGAAATTTTATATTTTATAGAGAGTTAATCTTGCGAGACATCGAAGAATTCAGAATTAACCTAGATAAAATCGTTGAAACGGAAAAAAAAAGGTTTAAAGATCCAAAGAACGCTGAAAAAGTTTTAGAATTTGATAAATTATGGAGAAGCGTCTTGCAAGAAATTCAAGACTTAAGACAGAAAAGAAATGATGTGTCTAGCCAAATTAACAAATACAAGAAATCAGGCGATGATGAAAAGGCTAATAATGCAATAATACAATCAAAACAAATTAAGGAAAAAATTGACGATTTAGAAAAGAAAAAAGATGAATATATAGAGAAGCGAGAAAAATATAGATACTCTATTGGAAATGATTTACACGAATCAGTTCCTATTGGTGAGACAGAAGAGAATAATGAAATCGTAAGGGAATTCGGTAAAATCCCTGAATTTGACTTTCAACCATTATCTCACGTTAATTTAATTCAAGATATTAATGGGGCTGATACAAAAAAGGCTTCGGAAGTAGTGGGGTCAAGGTTTTACTATTTAAAGGGAGATATCGTTTTACTTAATTTAGCACTACTTAGATTTGCGTTGGACAAGCTAATCAACAAAAATTATAACCTTTTGTGGACGCCGTTCTTTATGAAGCGTGAAGTTATGAAAGCAGCAGCAGAACTA
Organism: Promethearchaeota archaeon; assembly: GCA_016839745.1. GTDB lineage: Archaea > Asgardarchaeota > Lokiarchaeia > Sigyniarchaeales > SOKP01 > SOKP01. Next base: position 39,853 of record JAEOTS010000057.1, on the reverse strand, counting down.
GCAGATTTCGAAGAAACATTATATAAAATACAAGACGAAGATATTTTCATGATCGCTACATCTGAGCAAACTTTAGCAGCATATCATTACGACGAGATAATAGATCCTGATTTGCTTCCCTTAAAGTACGCAGGAGTATCGTCATGTTTTAGAAGAGAAGCTGGTTCACACGGGAAAGATACATTAGGCATATTTAGAGTACATCAATTTGAAAAGGTAGAACAATTTGTTTTTTGTAAACCTGAAAATTCTTGGAGGATTTTTGAGGAGTTAATATCAAATGCAGAAGAAATTTATAGTGAACTAAAAATTCCTTACCGAATAGTAAATATCGCCTCTGGAGAGTTAAATGATAATGCCGCAATGAAATACGATCTTGAAGCGTGGTTTCCCGCTTCGAATACTTATCGAGAACTAGTTTCGTGCAGTAATTGTTTGGATTATCAAGCACGAAAATTAAAGGTACGTATAGGCAAAGTGGGCTCCACTCAAAAAAAAGAAACCGCTCACTCGCTAAATTGCACAGCGATTGCTACAGAACGGACGATTTGTTGCATTTTGGAAAATTACCAAAATAAGGACGGTTCAGTTTCAGTACCTGAAGTCCTTCAAAAATATATGAATGGAAAAAAATTAATAAACTCATAAAATTAAATTTATCTAAAAATGACTGAAATTTTATTAGAAGAATTCGAAGATTATTATAAAGGCCAGCTTGAATCGCAATTTTATAAAGTTAAAAAAGCTGTTAAAAAACTAATCTCCGAAATTCGAGAAAGTTTACTCGAAATTAAAGTATGCACGGATCATTTTATAGAAGCCGGAGAGGGTAAAATAGATGAAAAAGCTCTTAAATCCTTGCATCTCTTTTCTGACAGAATTAGGAAGGAAATTGATGAAATTGAAGTTCCTGAAGAAGAAATTACCTACGATGCGATGCATGATTTATTAAACTCCATAAAAAGACTCTTTATAACCATCGATGACATAGCAAAAAAATCACTTCCTAAATTCCAGAAACAAGTACAATCAGAAATTAAAGAGTTAAGTTACAAAACACGTAAATTAGGTAATAAGCAAAAGGTCGTGGATGAATTTTTAAGGAAAAAATATACCGAACTAAAGGATGCTGAATATTTACTCAAAAAACTCCCTAAATTATTTACTCTCAAAGATAATATTGAACACGCTAAAGCTGATTTAGAACATTTCAAAGAAGAGTTAGAAGAAAGGGAAAAAGAACAAGAAGAATTAACACAAGCTCTAACAAACATTGAAAAAAATGAGTTGTTTAAAGAACTAGATAGAGCGGAAGAAAATTTAGCCCAGTTAAGAATGAAAATCAATAATCAATTTGGATTTAAAAAAGCTTTAAAAAAGTTAAAATTTGAATTGGAAAAAGATACGATGCATATTCCGAATGTCAATATCTATTTCTTAAAGGATTTTTTAAAAAATCCTATAAACGCATTAGTAAAAGAGAGCAGAGACTTACCAAAATTCTTAGCCTTACTAGTCCAGTTAAGGCATGTCTTAGAGGAGAATAAATTAAACCTAAAAACAGATGTAAGAGACAAAACTATTCAGCAAATTAGCGCAATCTTTGATGATAAATCAATTCAAGAAGATATCGATAATATAAAAAAACATCAATACACAATTGACGAAATTAATAAAAAAATTGACCAAGAAGGATTAGCTATCCAGAGGGAAGATGTTAAAAATAAGATTTCCACAAACACCGTGAAATTAGAGCATTTAGAACATGATCTTGACAGAAAAAACAAAGATTATCTAAGATATTTATCCTCTCTTAAAAAAGAAAGAGAAGAGCTTCAAAATTCAATTAGCAAAATTATAAATCAAGAGGTAAAAATAAACATAACTTTTAATTTTTAATAAATCCTCATTTTGTTTTGCTTATTTTAAACTCACGGTTATTTTTTAGATTCCTTTTTTGTAAAGCTAATTTTAAATTATTCTTTAAAAATTTAAACGTCTCAGAGTCATTGAGATTAAACAATTTAAGATATTCAAATCCCAATAATAAGTCTTGCTTAATATCGATATCAAAACCTGCTCTAAAAGAATCATAAACAGAATATTTTAATTTCCTTTCCTGAGCATCCGTTATTAATGCTACAAAGGAAGGAATATTAGGATCAGAAAAATGGGTAGGTATAATATCAGGAGGACTTCTTCCAAATATAGAAATGCCTGCTGAATGAATAGCCGGGCAAACAACTAGTTGATTTAATTCCATTAAACTACAGATATCCTTTAAATTATTTTCAGATATTAAGATGACATCTAAAAATGTAAAAATTGTATTAAGGGCGTTAAATTCTTTAATAGCTATGTTATTGAGATCGTTTATTACTTCGTCAAACGATTTTCGAGGTTTTGTGAGTTTTTCTTTTATCCCAATTAATCCGTAACCTTCTGCTAATTCTAAAATTTCGCTATTATGGCAATAGACTATTTTCTGATCAAAACAATCAACATTTATAACTTTACTTGCTAAGTCCTTGAACATTGCGATCGTTAAATCTTTGAGTAATTCCTTGGGAAAACAATCTCGAAGGCGAGATTTTGTTCTTGATAAAGGAGCGATAGGAATTAAAAGAATACTCATAATGAAATTTAGGCAAAAATAGAATATAAAATATATTAAAATTAAGGTTTTTTTTCCTTACTTTATATTATTCAAAATTTGAATGGATAAACTTTCAAAGGCAGCGTCTACATTTTCATTAAGCTTCGCAGAGGTTTCGAAGTATTGAACTCCCAACTTTTTTACTTCATCTTCGATCAATGATTTATCAATTTTCCTTTCTAAGTCAGACTTGTTTCCAACAAGGATATATGGAACATCACCACTTAATTCTTTCAACTTAGTTAGCCAAAAGTTAATATCCTGGAACGATGATAAATCATTTAAGTTGAATACTATCATAGCCCCTACAGCTTGAACGAAATAATATTCATTACTATATAATTTGTCTTGCTGGCCACCGATATCCCAGAAGTATAATTTAAATCCTTTTTCTTTAATATCCTTCTTCAATTCAAGATTTTCTAATTGAAGCTTGTCAACAGTTTTACTTAAATCAATCTCTTTAATCAAGAAATTCGCACCATATGTTGGAATATAATCTTCGTTAAATTTACCGTCCACATATCGAGCTAGTAGACTAGTTTTTCCTACTTTGGGATTCCCGCAGAGTATTACTTTCCCCCGGTATGAAATAGTTGTTTAACCTCCTCCTATATTCATAGTAAAAATATAATATAACATAACTTTTATTTTATGACATTCGATTTTTTTTGGTTTTCATTTATTCAAGTTTGATATGGGGTTTTCATGGGAGTCAACTTTATTTCTTTTGTTTCTGAACTTATAAAATGTCTAAACAAATGTTCATAACCAATAATCTGACTCTTTTTACCGTTTTCCAACCATAATCCTGACGTGTATTCCGGAGCTTCTTTTACTTGATCAAGAGTAGTTAATAAAAACCCATAATCAGCGATTAATAAACCGAAAGGAATTACATTGTCACCCTCGATAGAATGGATTTTTACAGAAATTTTTAGAAGTTTTTTTATCTCTTCTTTTAATTCATCAGAATACTTCAAAGCAATTACTACTTCCATGTTAGAAGAAAACTTTTTACTCCAAAGTTCTTTTAAAATCCATTCATACCCACCTAATTCTTTTATCAACAAATCAGGAGTGATAATAAAGTAAATCCTATTCTCAGACGAAGTAATTAAATCTTTTACTTTTTTTCTAATTTTATCTCTAGAGTTAATCGCCCATACTCGGGGTTCTGACTCTTCTTGATCAATCTCCAATTCAGTTATAGCTTTTTCAATCGTTAAAGTGTCTTCTATTCTCTTTTTATAATTTTCTCGAATAGTTTTAAAGATTTTGGCTATTGGGATTATTTGATAATTTGCTCCCCTTTTTACGGGTTCTTTTTGAATAAATCCTTTCTCTATTAATCGATTAAGACTATCGTATACTCTTGCGCGGTCAACATCGGAAAACTTAGCTATATCTGCTGGACTCAAAATTTTATATTTCGCAAGAGCGAGTAAAACTTTTGAATCATTTTTCGTAAACCCTAATGATTGTAGGGCGTATTCTATGTCAGATTCTTCAAGTTTTATATTATCGCGACTATAGGTCAAGATAGGAATCTTAATCCTTTTTAATTCGTATTAAATAACTAATTTTAGCACTATTATTTTAATTTATACATTTTTAAAAAAAAAAAATAAAACTAAAATAATTCATTAAAATTCCCGCATTTCCTAAATATTTAATTTCTTACTCATAAAACATCCGAAAGTTAAAGAAACGACTTCTTAAAATCCAAATGCTAATTTATTAAGAAATTGCAATTTTGCATTTTTACATAGTATTAAATCTTTAATAAAGGTTTAAATATTCAAGTAAAAAATTAATTTAACTTTTTGAAAATCACTTTCTGGTGAAATCTAATAATCAAAAAAAATTTATTCCCTATTTAATAAATTTTAAAATTTTTATTTAATAGTGCTATTTTGTCGGTCAAATAATATTTAGTAAATTTTAGATCCACGATAAATAATTAATATTACTTCCATAAACTTACATTCCGAACCATAATATTTATATAATAGAAATTCGTAGTTATTATTAATTATAAATCTATATTAAAACAATTTAAAGTATAAAAAAAATAGTGGAGGAATGAAATATGGCTAAAAAGAAAGCTCCTGCAAAGAAATCTGAAAGCTATATAGCGAAAGCACCAATTCGAAGACTAATGAAAAAAGAAGGTGCTGATTTAGTAGCGGCTGACGCGCTAGATAAGCTTATCGGGTTTTTGGAAAAAGCAGCAGCAGACGCAACCAAAGATGCTATTAAAATTACGAAAGCAGATAAAAGAAAGAGAGTTACAGCTGCAGATATTCGTAAGGCTACTCGATAGGAAATTTTGGATCAAATTTTCAATATTTTTTTTCTTATTTTATATTAAAAAGTTTAATTAGTTCAAGAGAACGCTCTTTACTTGAAATTTTCAAAAAATTCTTTGTTTAGAAAATTATTAACATTTTGAGTTAGCTTTTTCTTCACAGAATCTAAACCTTCGGGTAGAACTCTTGTGTTACTGACTATATCAATAAATCCTAACTCTGTACCATATCTTGGAACTACATGGAAATGTAGATGGTCTATACTTGCCCCAGCATAATTTCCTTGATTTATTCCAATGTTGTAGCCTTTTGGGTTATACAAATCATCGAGTAAAAGTTGCAAACCCTGAATTGTTCTATTCAGATGTAAAAGCTCCTTTTTCGTTAACTCGGTATATTTTGTAATATGTCTGTTTGGAACGCACAAGAGGTGTCCAGGATTGAAAGGATAAAGATTCAACACTACAAAACAGATATTATCCTCGTAGATTTTTAAATTTACTACTTTATCGTCGTTCTCTTTAATTGAACATAAAATACAAGCAACATTCGGTCTAGATTTAGCTTGAACATACTCAAGTTTTCCAAACGCTTGCAACCATTTGTCGAAAATTAGAGTTCACCTAATAGTTTTCTCAATAACTACGAATATAAGGAAAAATCTGAAGTAAAATCTTTTGATTTAGTAATATCTTCTGGTTTTATCTTTCCTGAACAGTATTCATTTAGAATCATATTAGAATAGGCGGAACACGTGAAAACTTTTCTAATACTTTTGAAAAAGGAATTTTTTGAAATTGTACCGTCTCTCTTAAGAAATATCTGATCACTTATTTCATATCTAAAGTTCTGAGTATCGATTCTGAAAAAAACATCTTTTGCAAGAAAAAATTTTCTAATAGCCATAAAAAAGTAAATTTTTCCATTTTCTTCTAATGCATTTAATGCGTCTACCTGTTGAGGAGCTATTTGAATAGGATTAGAAATTATAATTAAATCCTTATTTTTTGGTTTTATTACTACCATTTTTTGCGCGATGGGTCCGGGTGGAAATATAAATTGAAAACCAAATTCGAGCTTTTTATCATCGATTGGAATTTTATTTCTTAGAAGTCCTTCATCCAACAAATAATCTTGGATTAGGAGCTTTATATTACTCTCGCTATCTGTCATTATGAATTTTAATCTTTGATTTGATATAAACCATATTTTTTTTATAGTATGGATTGCCTTGCTTAAAATTTCTTAAAATTAAAAATCGTCGCTAATAAAGAGAGCTATGATTACTTAATAAGTTAATATTTACCCTTAGGTCTTGGTTGAGGCTTGATCCCCGCATTCTTTAATTTTTCAATATTGTTAATTAAATCTTCTATAGAGGAGCAGAAAATAACTTGTAGGGAGTCAAAATCTATGAATAAGTTTCCTACTATCCCCAATCCCATCAATACATTATCTTTATCTACAAAAGTATGATCAATATTCATTTTAATTGCTTTTTTACTATTATCAAGTTCAACCAGTTGGGGTTGGCAGGCAGTGTACCCCGTTCCTCTATTTGTCATTATATAATTCATTAAAGCAAAATCTAACTCATCATTAATCTCCCCTTTTTCTTGGAGTATTTTTATTACAGTAGGAGCGTTTGATAATGACATGTTTATTTATTAACTCAAATTGGAAAAAATGAAAAAAATTGGAAATAAACAACTAAGTTCGTTTATCAATCTGGACTCTATCAACACTATGTAAAGCACAATTCATAGTTTCTAATTTCTCTTTAATAGCTTCAAGTGACAATTCATTAGTACCCTTGATCGTTATAAATACTGATGTAGTTTTTTGATCAATCTCATCTGTTTTAATTGAGACAAATAAGACGCCAGGGATTTCCTCTAACGCTTGTGCAACTACATAGTTTGAAGGAACGTGTGGTTTTAAAACATCTAAGTCAAATTCTATTCGACTCATTATTTAAATTTAAACCTTTTTTGAATTATTATTTGTTTAATAGTATAAAATTATTTCAATAATAGATTAAATTGTATTTATAATTTATTTTTATTCCTATAATAAAAATTCTTCGAGAGTTTTTATTAATTCATTCGGGATTTCGTTTAGTTCAATAATTTTATCTGCTTCTTTAAATGTTTCCCTTTTTATGAAGTTAGGAATTTTGGTATTTAATGCGATGGATCTAGAGTTTGTTTGTAATGCGGCCTCAATATCTCGTCCAGTATCACCGATAACAACTATTTCATCCAAATTCACTTCTATTCTCTTACATACGTATTTCAAATGATCAGGATGTGGTTTAAGTTTTTTTACATCGTCACGACCAGCGACGACATCAAAATAGTGATTAACTCCTGCGGTCTCTAACGATTTTCTTGCATTTCTATGTGTATTGTAAGTAAAGACAGCTTGTTTGAGGTGGTTTTTTTTTGCAAATTCTAAAACTTTAATTATTCCATCCGTTAAAGTTGCTTTCATAGCTGCTTCGTGTTCGACTAGAATTACTGCGTTATTCACTTCTTTAATAATTTCTTTAATTTCTTCATCAGAAATACCGAGTTTTACAAATAATTCTCTAGATATTTTAACAATTTCTAAAAGAGACATTTTGCTAGAAATTTTTTCCCTAGAGATTCCATAGTTTCTTAAGACTTTAATGGCTTTCCTTCGAGCTTTTATGGAATTAATTTTAAAATCGATTAACGTCCCATCTAAGTCCCAAATAATTGCTTTTATAGGTTTTGCCTTCATTCAATAAACCAGATCGGAATATATTGGTCCTTTAGGTGTAAGATCGGATTTTTTTAATTTTACTTGGTCTACAGTAAAAGGTCCGAACTCTAAATTTTTATTCTCATTAATTAAGTTTTTTAAAGCACTAAAAGTTTGATAATTTATTTTGTCTTTTTTCAGTCTTCCTATTGTTAAATGAGGTTTGAATTGCGTTCTTTTATCTTTTTCGATGCTCAGTCTTTCAACGAAAAGTTGTTCAATAGAATCCTTTATTTCTTGTAAGAATTGAATATCTCCGATAAGTTTTACCCATAGTACAGAGAATTTGTTAAACTGTCCAACTCCTTTTAGTTTGTATTCATAGATTTTTCCTTGGAATAATCTATCATTTATTTCTTCATTCAATATTCGATAAATCTTTAGAGCTAAGGATTCAGAAATGTTACCTAAGAATTTCATAGTCATATGAAGGTTTTCTGGGGCGACAACCTTTAATTTAGATTGGTTTTGCAGTAAACGAGCAGAAAAAGATTTAATTTTTTCAATTGTAATTCCGTTATTTAACTCAATAGCTAGAAATGCTCTAATCATAATATAATCTTAAAAAATGTTTGAATTATCTTACCTCTTAATTTTTCCCGGTAGATAGAAATCGTATTTTTTCTTGAAGAGTTTAGTTTTAATGTACCTGTCAATTTTCCTAGCATTTTGGAAAATAACCCAAATCATCTTATCGTTTTTATAGTATTTTTGGACTTCTTCAAATGTAATAGGTTCCATATTGAACTCGCTTGCTTCTTCGTTAAAAAATTTGTTTACTAGGCTAATTATCCCCGGAATAAGCTCGGGTCTTTGTTCCTTAAAGAAATTGGCGATTAAATCAATAGTTACCAGCCGCCAATCATAATAGCGATCCACAACTTCGTCTAGAAATGCCGCCTTTACGAGAAATCTCAAAAAGGACGGGGTACTTTTTAAAAATAATTCTGCGTCCATCGCCTCTATACCATTTCTTCTAAACATTGGTGTAGAAGTATCGAAGTAAATTAATTTTGTGTCCTCTCTAATCTTAGGATTATTTGGATCGTATCCAATAACAGCAAAGTTGGAAATTTGACCATCTAATCCTAAATCTATCGTTTCGTGATTTTTACTATAAAGCCATACTTTTTTCATGTCCCTCATCGCAAGTAGAATAAGAGTGTTGATGTCTTCAGTATTTAACTCATGAATCACTCGATTTCCTACCGATTCTGAAGAGATTTTTTCTTGTATGCAATAAAATTGAATCTTATCTTCCTCGTCCTTAAACCATGCTACATCGTAATCAGGAAGAATTAATCCCACTTCTTCGATTAAAATTCTGTTATATTCGTTATATGCCCAAATATGCCTATTAACTTGCTTTTCATTATCAAAAATTGGAATTCTTTTATAGGCTATTTGTTCTGGATCGCCTACAATCTCAAATACAAGGCTAATTTCACCATAACCCAGAATTTTAATCGGTACTACCCCATTTTCTGGGTTAAAATTATCGATTGACCGTTCAAGCTTTTTCAAGACTTCAGTATCAATTTTCAATTCTTATCATTCTCTTCTATTATATTTAAAGAAATTGACTTAAATCTTTATATACTTAACTTTATACCTCAAAATTAATATTTTCCTAATTTCTCGACTAACGTTCTAGCAATCCCTAAATTTCTACTTGCCATAGATATCGGTTCCCAGGGCCATTCACATCCTGCTGCATATTGATACATACCATGGGGTTTTCCTAATTCAATTGTTCTCTCAATTTCACTGCTTACATCATTAATAGAATAGGTTTGACTTCCTAGAATCTGAGTATTAGTATTTCCTTTAATACAATTTTTATTTCCAATCTTTTCTTTAGCTAGTTTTAAATTTATTTGATAATCTAAATCTAATATTGCTGCACCTGTACTCGATACTAATTGCAGCATGTCTCTACCTTCTTTATCAATAGTACCATTATCGCCACAAATATGATACAAGACGGGTATATCTTTTTGGATGAAATTGAAAAGGTCTTTCGTTGCACTCAAGCAACATTTTTCATACCTGAACGGTCCAATTTGGGAAATTGCTGAATCTCCAGCTCCAATAATATGTGCTCCGGCTTCAATTTGCAATTTAGCAAACTCTTTCTGGATTGGTAAGACTCTATCAATAAGTGATGTAATTTTTTTATCCCAATCGTCATAACGGCATAATTTTAATACATTTACTAAATCGAATAAACAGCAAATTTCAGCGAACGGCGCTTCAATCCACCCTACAACACATTGTTCTCCACCCACTTTTTCTGATAATATTTTCACTGCGTTTACTCGATTGAGTATTCTCTGGTTAGAAAGTAAGTTAGGGGTTTCAATCGAATCAAATTCAGAGACCTTTAGATATGATTTAGCCACAGGAGTATGACTAGACCAATCAATCTCTACACCCCACGCGTTAGCTTCGCGATAAGCATCCGTTGAAACATTAACATGATCTATATCAAAGAAGTCAGCACACCTTATCTGTGCTTCTGCTAAAATACCAGGATTTTGGCAATATTTGTGGTTATAATCTACTCCAAATAATGTTGCAGCTAAGTGCATTATAAAAGGATTAAATGGAATTTTTTCTGGAATACCATATATCGCTGAAAGGGTTAATTCTAATGAATTCATATGTAAATGAAACCTCAGGATATTTATTTTCTAACTCTCTTCTTTCTAGTTTGCTGGAATTCAATATATACTCCAAAATCGTCATAAGTGTCAATATGGGCTACTTTTTGCACACCAGCAGTAATTCCTTCATGAACAACGGAATAACCTCTTTCTAAATATTCTTTTAGAATAACATCAACATCTTCTACAAATATACCAAAATGATGGAGTCCTTCTTTACCGGCATCAATAAACTCTTTAAAAATACAATCACCCTTAATAAGTTGTATTAATTCTATTTGAACATTTAAGGACCTACTAAAACCAATCGTAGTTTGGACAGTTGTTTCTTTTCCTCTATAATTATACTTAGTAGGTTTATTTTCCAGATATGCAAATTTTGGCAATCCTAAATTTTCCTCTAATACTTTAGCTTGTTTTTTAATATCTTTATATACATATCCCAATTGATTAATTTTCAGATTACCCAGATTTATTTCACTCATTACAACGAAACCATTATCAAAATTTCTTTTAAAATTTATAGTTATATTAAATTTGGATAACTTTTTATTTATAATATTTTTTTTTCTCTCATGGAGAATTTATGCGAAGCTAACATTCCAAGACCAGAATACCCTAGGCCACAATTTGTAAGGGAAGGCAATTCGATTAACCTTAACGGAGAGTGGGATTTTAGTTTTGACGATAGAGATGTAGGATTAAAAGAACGATGGTATAAAAAAGAAAGCTCAAAGAATTTTGATAGAAAAATAATAGTTCCTTTTTGTTTTCAAAGTAAATTAAGTGGAATCGAAGATAAATCTTTTCATGAAGTTATATGGTATAGAAGAGGATTTGAAATCCCTAAACAGTATAAAAATAAGAAGGTCCTACTACATTTTGGAGCTATTGATTATAAGAGTTCAATATACTTGAACGGTGAACATATAGGCTCTCACGAAGGAGGATATTTAGGATTTTCGTTAGATATTACAAATTTCCTTGAAGATGTTAACATTTTAGTCATCAGAGTTGAAGATCCGAGCCAAGATCTTGAGATTCCGAGAGGTAAGCAATACTGGAAAATCGAATATGATTTGATATTTTATCCAAGAGTATCTGGTATTTGGCAAACCGTTTGGTTGGAATTTTTATCTCCAGAGTTCCAAATAGACGAATTAAAAATTACTCCAAATATTGATAAATCTGAAGTTATATTTGAAATCAATATTAATGGGATTGGTTTTTCAGAGTTAGGTCTATTCATTGACATTTTATTTAGGAATCAAACTATTGCTCAAGAGAATATAAATTTGGGTTTCCTCGGAAAAATCGGACGGGGAAAAATTAAGAAAGTTTTGAAAGAAAAGATTGAATTATTCCATAAGTTTATGCATTATGAAAATCCAAATCGCTTCAAATTCAAGATACAAATTCCTGAGGATAAGTTGTTTCTTTGGGATATCTATCGTCCGAATTTATATGATTTATCATTAAAAGTACAAAATGAAGAAACGGGTGAGATATATGACGAGATATCAAGCTATTTCGGTATGAGAAAAATTTCAATATCAGATTTTGGAAATAAATCGCAGAGAATTTTGCTAAATGGTAAACCAATATATCAAAAATTATTTTTAGTGCAAGGTTATTGGCCTGATAGCTTATATACTCCCCCCTCTGATGATTACATCAAAAAAGATATTCAATATGTTATCGATTTTGGATTTAATGGTCTAAGAACGCATCAAAAAGTCTTTGAACCTCGATTTTTGTATTGGTGTGATAAAATGGGTGTTTTGGTGTGGGGAGAAATTGGTAATGCTTTTCGTTACTCTGTAAAATCACAACTTAGACTTATTAACGAATTTGTAGCTGAAGTTGAGAGAGATTATAATCATCCTTCTATTATTGCGTGGGTACCCTTAAACGAAGGATGGGGCGTTTCTGGAGCAGAAAGGGACCCAAAAAGGGGATATTATACCTCTGCATTGTACTTTTTAATTAAATCAATTGATTCTACTCGATTAATTATAAACAACGATGGATGGTGGCATACGGAAAATAATGATATTTGTACCCGACACTTATATCCACCTAACGATTCATTGCCAGCAACATTAGAGGATGAAATTAAAAATCATAAAACCTCAATGGAAATGATATATTTAAAGCCACATCAATACAAAGGTGAACCCGTTATTTACAGTGAAATAGGAGGAATTGGTTATGATTTCAAAGAAAGATTAGAAAAAAAATGGGGCTATGGAGGTTTAATCAAAGATTCTGAAGGTTTATTTGAAAAAGTGTTAGAATTACTTAAGCAATTCGACGCAAGAAAGGAATGGATTCAAGGATTTTGTTACACCGAGCTTTACGATCAATTTCAAGAAATTAATGGTTTACTGACTTTTGACCGGGAACCAAAATTTCCACCGCATAAATTAAAAGAAAGACTAGATTCTATGTTTTTTTAAACTAATTTTATATTTCTTACAGAATAATAGATATTAAAGTTAGAATAATTTAGTATTAGTGGGACGGAATATAGTATGGCAAGACCTCTTTGGTTCGTAAATTTACTGGAAAAAACTTTTCCTAATATTAAATTAATAGCTAAATTAACGAGGTTTCCATTAATAGGAAAATTGTTTGATTGGTTACTTTTTGAGGGAGACGATATTATTTACTTGACGCAAGATAAAGTAATTTCTATTAATAAAGAAGTTGAAAAACAAAATGAAATGGTGTTGCCCTCAAAAGTTTTGGAACACTTTATAGAAAAAGCTAACTATCATTGGGTAATGAATTTTTGTATATGTCGAGAATCAATGCAGTGCAGCGACTATCCAATTGATTTAGGGTGTATGTTTCTGGGAGAGGCTGTTTTAGGGATAAATCCCCAATTAGGGCGACTCGTAACTAAGGAAGAAGCCCTTGATCACATAAGAAAATGTAAAGAAGCAGGATTAGTTCATATGATTGGAAGAAATCGATTAGATAAGCAATGGCTTGGCGTAAATCCTGGATATAAACTTCTTAGTATATGTAATTGCGATCCTTGCTGTTGCTTATGGCGTATAGCTCCCGTGGTAGCTTCTAAAATTGGTTCTAAAGTGCAAAAAATGTCGGGAGTAACCCTAAAAGTAACAGAAAGATGTATTGGATGTGGAACTTGTATGCAAGGAATATGTTTTGTCGATGCGATTCACATGGTTGACAATCATGCCAAAATTACTGGGGAGTGCAGGGGGTGTGGTCGGTGTGTAGAAATTTGCCCCCAAAATGCGATAGAACTCACAATAAATGATAAAGATTTTGTAGAAAAATCAATCAAACAAATCGAAAAACTTGTCGATGTTACCTAGAATGAAATGAGAATTAAGGACTTTAAATTAGAAGAATATTTCGCAAAGTATGAGTTTAAAGTTAAGTATTCTTTGTGTTCTTCAGATTGTGAATCATTTAGCGTAGAGGAATTGCTATTTTTAGAAAAGAATTCCTTAGAAGATCTCAAAAATGTTACGTTAGGGTATACTGAATCTCTCGGCAATCCTATATTACGAGAAGAAATTTCTAAATTGTATCGTAATATTGACTCTGAGGAAGTGATTGTGTTTTCCGGGGCTGAAGAGGCGATTTTTATATTTATGAATGTTCTTTTGAAGAAAGATGACCACTTAATTGTTCAATATCCGGCATACCAATCTCTCTACGAAATCGCTAACGCTATTGGGTGTAAAGTTACCAAGTGGGTAATGGATGACGAGAACCTTTGGAATCTTGATTTACAATTTTTAGAAACTAATATTACCCAATCTACAAAATGTATTGTTGTTAACTTCCCTCATAATCCTACGGGTTATCTTCCAAAGAAAGATATTTACGAAAAAATTATTAATTTGGCTAAAACAAATAACATTTATCTGCTTTCTGACGAAGTATATAAATTTTTAGAGTATAATGAAGCTGAAAGACTGCCTTCTGCTTGTGATCTTTACGAGAAAGGAGTTTCAATTGGAGTTATGTCCAAATCTTTTGGTTTAGCTGGGCTAAGAATTGGTTGGATTGCGACAAAAGATAACACGCTTTTTGGAGAAGTTGCCTCATTTAAAAATTATACGACCATTTGCAATAGTGCTCTAAGTGAGTTTTTTGCAATCTTGGCACTACGCAATAGAAGTAAAATTATAAACAGAAATTTAGAAATTATAGATAGCAACTTGAATCTCTTAGATGATTTTTTTAATAAATACAATAATTTTTTCAAGTGGATAAAGCCTAAAGCAGGTTCGATAGCTTTTCCGAGATTACTTATAGATGAGGGCGTAGGGACTTTTTGTTTAAAACTACTGAAAGAAAAGAGCGTGTTGTTAATGCCGAGTTCTAACTACGATTATGGTGATCGTCATTTTAGAATAGGATTTGGTAGAAAAAATATGCCAGAAGCTTTACAAAAGTTAGAAGAATTCTTAAAAGATAATTATTAAAATTTGAGATTTTGGGGTATGATTATATGTCTATTCCATTCATTTTTCCTAAAACTTTGTATAATCCTTGACTTCCCAGGTTCTCCAAACCTAATGCCATAGCATACATATAAAATTGATAAGCGAGGGCAAGCCCTGGTAGTGACAATTTCAAAATTCTCGCTTCCTTTAGCGCGATTCCCATATCTTTTACGAAGTGTTTAATAAAAAATCCCGGTTCAAAATTACCTTTAGCAATTCGAGGTCCTAGATTGTTAATTGACCAACAACCTGCAGCTCCCTTTCCAATAACTTGAATTACATCGTCCAAGTCATTTCCAGCTTTATGAGCATATAAAAGAGATTCGATAGTTCCAATCATCGTAGAAGCTATGAGAATTTGATTGCTCATTTTAGTGTGCTGTCCTGCTCCTTCTTTGCCCATATAGGATATATTTTCTCCCATTAACTCGAAAAACGGTAACACTTTTTCGTAAGTCTCTTTATCACCGCCAATCATTATTGCAAGTGTTCCATTTTTTGCTCCTACATCTCCACCAGATACAGGAGCATCCAAAGATGACACTCCTATTTTCTTCGCCTCATTATAAATCCTTTGAGCTAGGGAAGGCTCAGAAGTTGTCATATCTACTATAATCGAGTTATTTTTTATCGATTTTAAAATTCCGTTGTCTCCAAAATATACTTCCTCGACATCGTGAGGGAAACCAACAATCGTAAAGACAATATCGCTCTTCTCAGCAACATCCTTTGGATTTGAACACCATATTGCGCCCTTATCAACTAATTCTTTACTTTTTTCTTTGGTTCGGTTATAAACTGAAACTTTATATCCTGCTTTCAAGATATGAGCACACATAGACTTTCCCATAACGCCAGTTCCTATCCAGCCTATTTTCTTATCCAAATTTCTCATCTTTTTAATTAAAATATTTCAATAATAATTCCATTAAATTAAACAAATTTCTAAAGTTTATTCATCTAGTTAGACTAAAATTACTGCCAAAATAAATTTCCTTTTTTTATATTATCGATTCTAGTCCGGTGTTTAAGTGCGGAGACAGCTTGAACTGCTTCTTTAATTGAATGAAACACTGGGATGTAAGCGAGTTCAAGGGATTCGATTATTAGAGAGTATTTCGCAACATATGGAACAAAACACACAACGGGTTTATTTTTAGTTGAAACTATGTTTGCTATCCTTCTTCCGATTTGAAAAGAGATATTCGGTGGATATGGAAGCAATAACAATATTATGCATTCAATCCGTTCAATATCTGATAAATACCTTACTACATCTTCTATATCTGTATCGATTACAGAGCCCGTTAAATCAATTGGGTTATTAAAAGAAGCTATTTCTCTTGCTGATGGGTTCATAAGTTCTTTTAAATCTTTCTTCTCTTGTCGTTCAAGTCGTACCGCATTCAATCCGTATTTTTTCAACATGTCTGAGGCTATCACACCGTGTCCACCAGAAACTGAGACGATCACAACATCCCCGTAGGTAATCACATTTTTCCCAAAAGGATTTTTTCGATGAGACAAGACATCGTATACTTTTAAACATGTTAATAGCTCACTTTCTGAGGTAGGTTGTATTATTTGATATTGTCTTAACGCTCCACTAAGAATTTTGTAATCTCCTGCTAAGCTAGCTGTATGTGATTGGGTCGCAACTTTACCTTCTCGAGTTTTTCCTCCAAAAAATGTCACTACTGTATCCTCTGATTCTTTAGCTAGTTGTAAAAATTTCCTAGCATTACCCTCTTTGAATCCTTCTAAATAGAAAGCAATGTTTGAGGTCTCTTGATCAACTTTACTAAAATACTCTAACAGCATTACCTCATCCACAACTGCTCGATTGCCTATAGAAACTGCAGTTGAAACCCCTATATTCCTCTCACTGAACTTTACAAAGAATTGATCAACTAAAACTCCTCCTGATTGACTTATTAGTGCTACAGTGCCCTTAGGGGGTCTTGTGATGCGTTCTGTAGGTAAAAAAATCGTGTCAACAGTAGGACTCGCGTAAACGCCTAAACAGTTCGGACCGAGGACAGCGATATCGTTATCAAAAGCGATCTTCTCGAGTTCTTGTTGCCTTTTCTTACCTTTACCACCAATTTCAGCAAATCCTCCTCCTATTATTACACAGGAAGGGATATTTAAATCAACACAATCTTGAACATATCCTAAAGTATCGTCTGGTCCAACAGCAATTACAAGTAAGTCAGGAATTTCTGGTAATTTGTCTAATTTTTCATATAACTTGATCCCTTCAAGATCTCCTCCAGATGGATAGATGCCATATACTTTAACATTCATTTCAAATTCGTTTTTTAACAAAACGATTCTTCCGGGACTCAATGGATTCTTTTTCGAAATCCCAACAACAGCCATCGATTTTGGTCTAAAAAGCTTTTCTAATTTCATTTTGAACACGAGGAGAAATATGAAATATATTAGTTACAGAGTTCTATAATATTTAATTTTGTCTCTGTAATATTCGATGATTTATTACTCTCCTAAATGAATATGTTATTTTTTAGGAGGTAGAGGAATTAAGAAAGAGACTTTTTTTTTATATTCTCGGTAAGAATCCCCGAACCTTTCCTCCAAATTATTTTCCTCCCATAACTTCACAAATATTACCAACAGTGAAGTCATAATAATTGAGAAGCCAATTAAAAGAAAGAATGAATTAAAAAGGAATCCAAGACCAATCCACACTAAAATATAACCAAAAATCATAGGATTTCTGCAAAATTTATATGGTCCCTTTACAACTAAGATAGTCGTTTGCGTATCTTTTAAAGGTACTGGGCTTCCTTTTCCTCGTCTAAATATATCAAGATTTGCCCATATAGCCCAAAAAAAGCCACAAGTTAAGATGGGAATTCCTATAAGAGTATTAATCGGAGGAGGTAAGATTATTGATAGGCCTAAAATAGAATCTAGGAGTAAAGAGACAAGAATACCAATAATAGGGAAAACTATAATAACTAAGATGCCACTCCATATTACCGCAAAAATCCTTAGCCTTAATTTCCTTTCATTCTGTTGACTCATATTAGGAGAATAGAACGAATAAGTATTAAAAATTTTGGTTAATAGGTTTTCATAGTATTTCTAATGGACAAGTGGTGAAGAAAAAAGAGAATTTCTCATCTAAATATTTATAAAGACAGAAAAGAAATATGATTATTATCAATTTATTTAAAACTGAAGATCATGAGCGAAAACCAAAAAAGAAAATTTTCGTATAAACGCGCAGTCTCCTACAGCATCGGTCAAATATCAGATATCGCATCCTACCAAGCGTTCACTTTTTTAACTTTCACATTTTACTTTGCGGTAGTGGGGCTTGATATTGGGTGGATAACTCTTGGTTTTATAATTTGGTCAATTTGGAATAGTTTTAACGACACATTTATTGGGTATTTATCAGATAGAACTCACACAAGATGGGGTCGTCGAATTCCTTGGGTTATGGTGTCATTATTACCTATTGCGATTATTCTTTTCTTCCTATTTGTACCACCTTTTTCTTATGGAATTATTGATGAGACTATTAATTTTGTATATTTTCTAATTATAATCATAATTTTTGAGCTCTTTTTTACTATGTACGATATTAATTTTACATCTTTATTCCCAGAAATATTTATTACAGAGGAAGAAAGAGCTAAGGGCAATAATGTAAGACAACTTTTTGCAATTTTTGGGTTAATAGCTGCTTTTCTTTTACCGGGTATATTCATCTCTAGTTACACGAGTCCTGGACCAGGAGAGTATCCTACATTTGCATTAATTGTTGCAATCATCGTAATTATCCCAGGTTTAATATTTCTAAAATTTTCACCAAAAGGAAGAACAGAATTCAAGCAAGAATACAAGGAAGCCCCTAGTTTCTTCAATGCTCTTAAATATTGTATAAAGAGCAAAAGCTTCATGAGGTATATTCCCGCAGAAATTGCTAACTGGTTTGTTTATGGTATGCTACCCGTAGTTGTTCCACTTTACGGTGAATTCATATTAGGAATTGGAGATCCTTTTATGATTTCTCTATTATTAGGGGTTACCTTTTTATCTGCTGCAATCTTTATGACTCTACTTTGGAAGCCGTTAGTCCAGAAAATTGGTCCAAGGAAATCTTGGTTAATCTCAATGACGATTTGGATTATTACTTTAGCTCCATTATTTTTTCTAGGACCTGGTATGGAAATTGCAGCATTTGCTGTATTCTTTTTAATTGGAATAGGTTTATCTGGTTCATTGTATATTATTGATATCATTATTGCTGATATAGTTGACGAAGATGAAGTAAAGACGGGTGTTCGTAGAGAAGGCGGCTATTATGGGGTAAACATTTTCTTCCAAAGATTTGCTACAGTGTTTGTATTTTTAATTATAGGCCCTGTGTTTCTTATTGCTGATTGGGGCGAATTCAGTCCAATTAATATCCCCGATTTTGAATTGAGAAGTTTAATGTTTATTTACCCTGCGATCGCTTTAATAATCGCATTAATCGCAATATACTTATACCCTTTAGACGGGGCTAATTTGAAACAGATCAAAACACTACTCGCGGAACTACACAAAAAAAAGAAGTTAAAAATTTAACTCAATTTTTTTTTATTTTTTAATAATAGTCCTTCAATTTTCTATGAAAATATATAAAAGAAAAAATATTGAATTAGATTAATAAAAATTTATAAAAAATTCTTATTGGATGGTTCTATATGAGTGAAAAAGAGAAAGGAACTCTTAAAAAAGCGTTTTTTTATAGTTTTGGACAAATTGCAGATGCAACAGCCTATCAATCGTTTATTCTCTTAGTTTTTACATTTTATTTTGCTGTTGTTCGGATAGATATTTGGTTGATTACTTTAGGATATTCGATATGGTCATTATGGAATATGTTTAACGATCCGATGATAGGTTATCTTTCAGACAGGACACATACTAAATGGGGTCGACGATTGCCATACATGGTTATTTTTTTCATACCATTAGCCTTAAGCATGTATTTCTTATTTACACCTCCTTTACCAATCGGTTCTGCGAATCAAATAGGTAATTTCTTTTACTTCTTAATCATCATAATACTTTTTGAATTGTTCTACACTGCATTCAGTTTAAACTACACATCAATTTTCCCTGAAGTCTTCTTATCTAAGAAAGAGCGGACTAAAGCAAACAATATCCGTCAAATCTTTACGATCGTTAGCTTGATATTTGCCTTCATATTACCTGGATTTATAATAACAGATTATTCAAATCCATTACCGGCAGCATTACCCGAGTACCAACTTTTTGGAATTATTGCCGGTATTATCGTAGTTGTTGGAAGTTCAATTATGCTGTTATTTGGTCCAAGAGAAAGACCTGAATTTAGTGACGATTACAAGAATGCATTCGGTTTCTTTGAAACCATTAAATTCTGCTTCAAGAGTAAATCCTTTAGGTTTTACATAATTACTGAGCTTTGTAATTGGTTTGTTTTTGGTATGTTACCAACAATTATTCCACTTTATGCCAAATTCGTATTATTGCAACCAGATGCATTTATGGCTTCACTACTTTTAGGTGTAGCTTTTCTAGCAGCTACAATTTTTGTTACAATTTTGTGGAGGCCAATTGTTCGGAGAATAGGTAATAGAAAGGCTTGGATGATCTCAATGGTAACTTGGATTTTAGCTTTATTACCGTTATTTTTTATAGATGATTTTATGATTGGAATGATTGTTTTCTTCTTATTAGGCATAGGTCTAGCTGGTTCACTTTACATAATTGATTTAGTAGTTGCTGATATTGTAGATGAGGACGAAGTCGCTACAGGAATGCGTAGAGAAGCAGGATACTATGGAGTTAATGCTTTAGTCCTAAGGTTTTCAAATATCCTAGTAATTTTGGCAATAGCAACTGTTTTTGACACAGTAGGTTGGAAAACTTTTGATGTGGGAGTTGATCCATTACAAGTTGCTCTTGGATTAAGAGTGTTAATATTCGTTTTTCCAGCAATAGCTTTAGTGATTGGTATATTAGCAATGTATAAATATCCTTTGCATGGTGAAAAACTAAGAAATATCCGAGAAAAAGTTGAAGAGCTTCACGAACAAAAGAAAGCAAGAAAATAAAAATAATATGTTTTAAATTTTTTTTTAAATTTAATTTAGATTTAAATTTTGGATAATACAGAGTTAATTTTTTAATGAGATTAAGATTTGTTTAAAAAAATAGATAAGAAAATAAAAAGATTAAATAAAAAAAATCAGAATTCGTAACCACATTTCTTACATACGTGTTTTTTAGCGTACATGGGTATGTGCCCAACGTACGATAAGACTTTTGTTTTATCTTCAATTTGTTTAATTGAACCACCGGTGGATCCACACATGGGACATGTAGTTCTTTCTTCGCTAGCAAAGCCACCCGTACCCAACTCTGGAGGTTTTAATTCCCCTAATTCGCTCTCAACTTCTTCTAAATGAGCGGTTTGAGCACTGATTAACTTCTCTTTATCATCCATCGAATCGGTTAATTCTTGAATTTTAGTGTCTTTTTGGAGCAATATATTATTCAATTCCATTAATTGACTGTTTAGGGAGGTATTTTCGTCTTGAGTAACGGTTAGCTTGTTATTTAATTCTTGAATTTCTGCAGTTAACTTGTCAGTTTGTTCTTTACTCTCTGAAGTTGTGTTTTCAAAACCTTTTATTTGAGTTTTAGAATCTTCTAGTTCAGAAGAGAGATCTGAGATAGTAGTTCCAAGTTCCTCAATTTTACTTTCAAGTTCGCTTACTTTGGAGCTTGCGCTCTCGAGATTAGCGTTTAACCCTTCAATTTCAGAATTTAAATTCGCATTAGATTTCGTTTTCTCTTCAAGTTCAGTTAACCTTTGTTCTAGTTTAGATGTAGTATCTCCAAGTTCCGCTTTAGTGCTATCAAGGCTGGATTTAGTGCTTTCTAAATCATTTGTTGTACTCTCCAGGCTTTCGCTAGTAGATCTAAGATTACTCTGCGTTCTATTTAACTCATTTTTCGTATCAGTTAGTTGCTTCTCTAAATCGTTAACTTTAGCTCGCAAATCTAATAGGAAGCGGCCTTCAACTTTCTGGCCTTTATCTGGATGTTCTTCAGCTTTTTGCCAATCTATCGAAATTTTTCTCACTCTCTGTATGATTATTGATTTTTTTTGTAGGTTGTTTTTTATTATATTATAAAATATATAATGGATCTGTTTTAAAAATCTATTTTATAATTAATTAATATTTTATAATAACAATTGTGTAAAATTTATTTATCTTACGGTTGTTATAATATAATAATAGCGATTCATCAGTTTATTGTGAATTTATGTGGAAAGAGAAGAAGATTCTAAATTTGAAATGGGATTTATATCAACATCTGGAGTCTACAAAACTCCCTTCTCTTTGATAATAATTGTGCAGTTATTTATCGGGGGCTTAGTTTTGTTTTTTGTGAATCTGTGGTTTATAAATAGCTTATATTATCTCTTGACAGGATCAGAATTTTATTCCTTTGGATTAAAAGCAGAATGGTATTATTGGTTACTCCTTCCTCTAAACATATATGGTAATGTTTTTCTATTTGTATTTACAATCATTATATTTTCGGCGGGGATATTCAGGATATTAAACAAACTTTCACAACCTAAAGAGGGGGTATATGAAAGAGGTAGTAAAGATTGGAAATATATGCATAGAAGGTTCTGGACGGCATTCTTTCCTATTTGGTTGGCACGAGCATTGCCTTTACCTTGGCTTGACATAATTGCTTATAGATTTTTTGGCACACGAGTCGGGAGAAGTGTTGTTTTATACGAAGGATACATCGATCCGGAATTTGTGGAAATAGGTGATTTTACTATGACTTCGTTAAATATCTGTATTTTTTCGCACCTGATCTATCAAGATAAAGTGCTTATTAAAAAAGTGAAAATCGGAAAAGCGTGCGTAGTAGGACCGCATACTATAATCTCACCGGGAACAGTCATGGAGGATTTTGCTATATTAGGAGTAAACAGCTACACGAAAATAAACCAGAATTTAGAAGGAAATTTAATTCATGTGGGTACTCCAGTAAGTATTACGTTACCTATTCAATCAGTAGAAGAATCTCATCAAAAAGCTGTGAAAGTGAAAGAAGGGATCGAAGTATCTAAAGAAAGACAAAATGGGACAAAATTAAATTTAAAGGAGGAATGATTGTTGTTTCAACCAGCAAGTTTAAAGGGTGAATCGCCAGCTCCTATCGATGAAAGAATCAGAAATAAGTATTTAATATTATACTTATTGATAATTATTCTAAGCTTTATTCCATGCTCTCTTTTTGAATATTTGTACTTTACTTACTTCTGGAGCGAGACCTTCATTTGGGTATTTTTTCTACTTGTTCCTTTAAATTTTTTAGTGGCAATTTATATAATTCAATTTAGTGCAATTCTGGCTTCATTTTTAATTTTAAAAGTAGTAAATCTTATTCATGTTCCAAAAGAAGGAAATTTTAAGAGGTCCCTAGAGGATCGAGACTACATTTTTTGGAACATCCGAAATATTATCAAAAAGTGGCCGCTATATGTTATGGCGTCAAATCCATTTCCATGGTTTAAAAATCGTTTTACATTAAGGTTTTTTGGGGTAAAAATCGGTAAAAAAACAATTTGTGATAATAGTTGGATATCTTCAGAGTTTGTATCAATTGGTAAAAATGTTATTATAGGGATGAACTCTTCGGTTTTGAGTTTTGGAATTGAACAAGATAATTTTATTTTGAAAAAGGTTAAAGTTGAAAGCGATGTACTTATCGGAGCAAAATGCGTTCTTTTACCTGGTACTCTCGTAAAACGAAATGTGAGACTTTCGGCTCATTCCTACACAAACCATAACGCTGTTTTAGAAGAAGATTCACTTTATATGGGGCATCCTGCAAAATTAAAAAAAACAAAGTAATATGACGACCGAAAAAAGCTTAAAAATTAATACTCAAAGTAATTTAAAGTCGAAAAAGAGACTTGTAATAATATCTGACACGCATATCACTCATGCTGCAGGAGCTTTTAATCTTCACGCCTTTAACGTTGGAATTGAAAAAATTAATAAAATTAAAAACGCATCTATCTACCTAAACTTAGGAGATATCACCCATTTGGGAACCCTGCTGGATTATGAATATGCTTTAGAGCAATTTAAGAAATTTGATCCAATATCGAAAAGTCCAATAATGGTATTAATCGGTAATCACGATGCTATGAATGTAGGCTATTTATTATTTGAGGAAATGATTGGCAGAAGACATTATGCATATGAAGATGAAGATATTTATATTCTCGGTATTGATAGCACAAAACCTGATCTGCCTGGAGGGATTATTCACCATAATATAATAAATTCGGTTAGAGAAGAGTTAGAAAAACCAGCAAGAGAAAATAAGTTTAAAGTTATTTGTTTTCATCATCAATTAATACCTATCCCTTATACGGGAAAAGAACGATCGGCTATAGATGATTCTGGAGACATGCTTAAAATGCTTTTAGAGGCAAAAGCAGACTTAGTTTTAAATGGCCATCGCCATACATCTAATCTTTATACTGTAAGTAGTAGTGATAAAGATCTTTTCATTTTTAATGCGGGAACTTTTTCTTGTAATAAAACAAGGTATCGAGAATTATTTACTTATTCTGTAATTGATATTGAAGGTAGTGATCTTAATTTTAAAGTGATCCCTGTTTTAGATTCAGATTCTACGCGCGAAATTCTGCGCGAAGTAAACTACTACATTCCATTACAAATAGAAAAGAACCAGAAACCTATTGCTAGATTTATCCAATTATCAAATTCCTTAGTTTCAGAGCAGTTTGAGGGCGAAGTTAGTAATTTAGATAGAGTAATAGGGAAAATTAATAAAATTGACGAAGTAGACTTAGTCGTTCATAATGGTAATCTAACTAATAACAGTTTTAAGGAAGAATTTAAAATAGCGAAGGAAAAACTCCGTCAATTGGAGCATCCATACCTAGTTGTTCCTGGATATACAGACTCTAAACCTCTCGCTTGGGAATATTGGAAACATTATTTTGGAGAATTTAATCCTTTGTACGAGAATGATAAAATTTATTTTCAGGGAATGAATTCTACCACATTAGATTCAAAGGATGGATTTATAGGTCGAAAAAAATTAAAAGATTTTATTGATAAAGTATTATCGCTTAGTCACCAGAAATTATTTGGAGTTTGTTTTTTTCATAATTTAATACCTACTCCGTTAAGCGTGTGGAGAACGGAATTAATTGATTCTGGTGACGTTCTTTCTCAATTTGCCAGCTCACAAATAGATCTGGTGTTAAATTCTTCACCGAGCATATCTTTTAATGTTAAAATTGAAAATACTATTTTTTCCAACAGTGGAAACCTAGAAGGTAAGTATTTTGATGAGGTTTTTATTGAAATAGAGATTTATAAGAAAGGATTAGTTGTATTGAAAGAACATAACTTAAGAACTGGAAAAGTAAAAGTTATTGGTAATTATTATTTAACAATTCTAATTTAATCGTTATTTGAATATTATGGCAGATAGCCTTTTTCTAAAACAGTATAATTTGGTATTAATACGATATGCGGAGATTTGGCTTAAATCACAGAAAGTCAAAATTCGTATGTTGAAGTACTTAATGAGTAACATAAAAAATATCCTTAGGCGAAAAGGAATACCATTTAACAAATATCAGATAAGTAAAGATTCGTCAAGGGTCTTTTTCTTCTTTAATAATAAATATATCCCTAATGCGATAAATATATTAAAGAATGCATTTGGCGTGCATTCCATTAGCCCAGCAATTAGGACATCAGACAACCTTAAAAACATTACTGAAAGAACAATTGAGGTTGCGAAAGAAGTGCTGGATAAGAACGATACTTTTGCGCTTAGGGTGAAAAGGTCTGGAAATCATAGTTATACTTCAATAGAAGTTGCTCAAATTGTGGGAAAAGCCATTATCGATAATTTTCCAAATCATAACTTAAAGGTTAATCTCACACAACCCAAAAAACAAATCTATATAGAAGTTAGAGGAGACTTTTGCTATATTTTTTCTCAAGTCATTCAAAGTAAATGGGGTGGTTTGCCAATAGAACCTCAAAAGAAGATGCTTGTTATGGATATAGGGAGATTAAACGATTTAATTGCGGGTTTTCTTTTATTGAGAAGAGGTTCAGAGATATATCCTGTATTAATTGATATTAAAAAAGATAAAGCTGACAACGAAATTTGGTTGTCTAATTGGAAAGAAGTAGGGGAATATGTACCATATAGTCGATTTCAGTTAATAAAAATCGATATTCATAATATCCTTAAGAAAATCAGTTCAGATTTAATTGATAAGCAATATTTTTGTGGCATTTGCAGATTAATTAGGTTTGAAATTCTTTCAAAAATTCTTATGAATCCTAAATATCACTTTCACAAAAAGATTAGAGCAAGTATAGATGGGTCAAGTTTAAATGGCTCGAGCCTTTGTCCTGACTCAATAGATCTAGATACTTTAGGAATTAATAGTTTGATTTCTAACTTTCCAATTTTTACGCCGGTAATAGGATTTGGTAAAGGAAAGATAAATAATTTAAGGTTGAAAATATCTAAAAATATAAGAAATATTGATTATTGCCCATTTAAACCTGAAAATCAAGAATTTGATATTGTGAATTTAAAAAAAGTATACGATAACTTAAAAATTGATAAGTTGCTTGAAGATAGCATGGAAAAAGGATTAGAAGTAAAAATTTTTTAATAAAAGTCTTCGAGATACTCCAATATTAAAGAGATTAAGAGCTAATTTTTAGAAGTTGTTATTTTTCATTATAATTAAGCTTAAAAATTAGTCTATTTTATTAAAATTGAGTCAAATTAGGAATAGAATTTTAAGATAGCATATAATACTTCAATAGAAACGAGCTAAAATTTCATGGTTAAAGTGGATTTAAATTTATTAAACATATTTGTGTTGAGAGTAAAAAAAAATAAAATACAGTACGAGGGAGATACTGTAGGTGACATCATTTCCCAATTTCTTAAAGAATATAAAGATCTCTTAGATGATAGCATTCTATCCAAAAACAAAAAGAAATTAAACCCACAAATGATAATTTTACTTAACGGTAGAAACATAACTTACATGAAGAATTATAAGACTAGGTTAAACGAGGGAGATCAACTTTATATATCTTTTCCTATTTCGGGAGGTTAATTTTTTTATAGATATTAATAATCTAATTTAATTTCACTTTCAATATTCCTCTAAAAAGTAAGAATTTATTAATTCCTTCTACTATAAATATTTTGTAGAGTTATTTCCGACATTTTTTAAAGAAAATTTTGGGATCATGGTTGTACGATCTGGTGATTAAAAATTAAGAAAATTGCTTTTATCGGGCTTGATTATGCGGGTAAAACTAGCATAATTACAGCTATCACCAAAAAGTTTGGTTTCGAACAAGAGATCCTAAAATTGATGCCGACACGCAAAATTGCTCGCGACGCTTTTAAATTTTTAGGGATTGAATTTACTCGAATGGATTTTGGAGGACAATTACAATATAGAGAAGAGTATTTAAAAAATCCTACTAAATACATTAGCGGAACTGATCTACTCTTTTATGTTATTGATGCACAAGATTACGATCGCTATGTTGAGACGATAGATTATCTCGATCAAATTTTACTTTTCTTAAAGGAGAATCAAGAATACCCTCCGTTGTGTATTCTTTTTCATAAGTTTGATCCAGAACTTACAAAAGAAAAGGTAATAAATCAGAGGATTTTAACGATAAAGCATGCTCTAATAAGGTACAGTCATGATTTTGATATTTTTTTCTTTGAGACTTCAATTTACGATATTAAGTCAATAATGGATGCTTTCTCATCAGGGTTATCGTTATTGTTTGAAAAAATGGAAATGGTTTCTCGATTGTTTTCTAGAATAAGTAAAAATTACAACTCGATTTTGATGGCTCTCTTTGATTCTAAAGGTATAACAATTGGGGAATATTATAAACCACATTTGCATTTAGTAGAAAAAATACGGATTTACGATAAATATCTGGAAGCCCAAAAAAAAATAATAACAGAAAATAGGAAGCGTTTAGAATTTTCAGATAAATTTGAAGATGGTAGTAGATATTCTGGTTTAGTAGAAAGCTTAAAGTTTGGGAATTTAGATTTTTATTTATTATTCATTATCGAAGAGGACGAAGAGGATCTAGAAAAAACGGTGGAAGTTTTAAACAAGTTAGAGTCAGCTAAAGCACAAATGGAATCTATTATTCTACAATTAATTCAATAATATGAGCTTGCATTTTATTTCTTGGAATTAGTATAAAATCGTTTAGTTCTTTTCTTGTAGAAATTAATTATTTAATAATTTTAAATTTAGCAGCCTGAACGGCAAACTTCCAGTTACAATAACGCTAATTAGTTTTGTGGTAATCCCTAATTTAGCTAAAAGCTCAGATGAATTGTTACCACTTCCTCTCCTTTTAAATGAACCGGTCCGATTATTTTATTAGGAATATTGGAAAATCCTCTCGTTACAATCTTTTTTAGCACTTCTTTTTTTAAATCATCAGGATTATATCTAATAAAATTAGCTAATTGAGAAACGATTTCCTCAATTATTTTATCGCAAAAATTAGACTCATAATATAATTCTTTATTCCATTCACCTAAGACGATAATATTACCAGGCATTATAATAACCTTTATTTTATTTCTTTCGATAATAACGCAGATGGAGGGATTCGAACCCCCGAGCGCTCACGCGCACCGGCTTTAACGGAAATTAAGTATTACTCTCGAAGCCGGCGTCTTACCAGCTAGGCTACATCTGCTTAAAAAATGTATATTATTAGGATTAGTTCAAAGAAATATAAATTTTTTTCTAAAACCTTTAATTATTGAATTACCAAAAGTTTACAAACATAAGTATGAAATTTTATACGAGGGATACTCAATTGTATAAATATTAAGAATTAGGAACATAAATCTTTAATTTTAACTTAGGATCTAATAATTTTATTATACCTTCTTCTTCATATTGTCTTAATAATAGATTTACGGTTGAGATTCTTAAATCATACCTCAGAGCTATGTCAGATGCCAATATTGATTTCCTCTTGGAGAGAGACTCTCTAATCTCTTTTTCTATAGAGCTAGGGATAAAAGCGTCTCTTTCTACAATACTTATTTGCTTAGTTCTACCGTATTTTCTTCTTAAATTAAGCGTTGCTTTTCTGACTACTATTTTTTCTTCTTTTTCAGACAACAGTTTCACCATTAAAAAATTGAAATGTCAAAAATTAAAGCTAATTGAAATATTAAATATTTAAATTCTAATAAAATTTTTGATTTATAAACTAATTTAAGAAAGCTTTCTCCGTATCAATTAGTCAAGCAATTTAAATAGGCATATTCATTTTGAGCGATGATTATTTTTTTAATGTCAAACGAAAAAGGCCAGAAGAATTATTTGAGAGCGTTTTAGATTACTATACTAATGAAACTCTTTCTATGTATGCCAAGTCTAAGTCCATAATGCGTACACAAAGAAAGATTACATTGAGAGCATTAGAAATATTGGAACTTAAAAAGAATCATTTTTTAATACTAGATGCTGGTTGTGGTCCTGGATTTGTGTCAATTTATTTGGATGAATTAGGACACAAGACAATAGCACTTGACATCATTTCAGGTTTTCTCAAGTTTTATGATATCAAAGATTTAAATCCAATTCTTGCTGATATGTGTTTTCCTCCATTTCAACCGAGCATGTTCGATGCAATTATTTCTATTTCAGCTTTACAATGGATCTACAAGGATTCAAATCTAAAAAAAAAGGATTTGGTTTTAATTAGTCTTTTTAAATCGTTTTATACGATTCTGAAGCCAAAAGGGAAAGTAGTTATTCAATTTTATCCAAAAAATAAAACTGTTTTGGATAATATTGGAGATATTATAGCTAAAAACACGAATTTTAACGGAAATTTTATTATCGATAATCCAAATAGCCCAAAAAAAAGAAAAATTTATTTACTTTTGAAAAAAGAGTAATGATAGACTAAGGTATATATTCTTATGTCTTTGTTAAATTCATGTTGCATTCAATATCAGCCTATTGGAAAGCATAAGGTTATAATTAAGTTTTTTTATAAAATTGTTAAAAATTTGATTGATTGAAGAAATTATAGAAATTTACTCCATGAAGGAATTTATATCACTGAAAAATAAATCTTCTAAAGGAGGTACTCTGAAAATATGCCAGTTGGTTTAGTGGTCATGAAATGGGATGATCGTGTTGGTACTGAAATTTTAGTAAAATACCCCGAAGAAATCGTTATTACCGATAAAACTCTGATGCAAGTGTATAGTACGCACGAGTACAGTGGAGAATCGGGAATGATCAGTTTAATGGTTGGTTCGTTAAATATCGCATCATACTATACGGGGCCAGATAAAAGCTATTATATTCTGTTATTATTAAATATTGATGACGATCCTGATAATTACGAGGGAGGTTTAATCGACGCATCAAGAACAATTTTACAAAATCTTGAAGATGGTGCCTACAAGCAATTAGTTCCTTCACTTTTCAGGAGACTTTCTATATATCCATCTTTAAATGAGGAACAACAGTTAGCAATTACTTATCAAGATGAAGTGAAACGCTTAATCATCAAGCGCTTAAGAGATGAAGGTGTAGTTTCTAAATCCGAGTTAATGATTTGGCTTAAAGATAGATATCGCCATGGTTTTGTCGATTTGGAGGGTGTTATTGTAGAGCTTATTAAAAGAGATATCGTTAAGGAGGCATCAGTGAAAGGAGTGCCGTCAGAATTGATCTTTCTAACGAATGACTTATTAGTAATGCGAGTTCCTGCTACTCTTCTTTATAAATCACCTAGTGATAAAGGGTTACCCTCCCAACTTAATGATGATTATTTAACAGAATCAAAGAAATATTTCACAAATTACTACCCTTCCGAGGATGATAATCTTAGAATCTTAAAAATTATCAGCGATCCTCAATCGTACGAAGTTTTAAGATTGTTGAGAACTGCCATTGTAACAAAGAACGACCTTGAAAAATTGAAAAAGAAGGGAGTTGAAGATATTGATGATGTACTGAAATTACTTTGGGAGAACCAAATGATCTTGGTTTTCAGAGACGATAGAAACAACGAATATTACGCTCTTCTTTCTGATTTTATAATTAAGTTAATTTTTCCAAAGTACTTACTAAATATCATTAAATCTGAATACGAGAAAAAATCTAAAGCAGAGCAGGTTTTAATTGAGTATTTAAACATTCTTGAGAATACTTATTTAGGTTTGAAGTCAACTAAAAAATCTAAAAAATGAGTTTGCCATTTATTTAGTATTCATTTTTATTTCTTAATTTTACTAATTCTGAATTTTATCGAGCGGTTTTTTAGTTCCAAAAAAGAAAGGTTATTGGTGAAAATTAGTTCTATTAAGTTTCCTTATACTAATAATTAAATATGTAAAGTGGTACTAATAGAAGTAAAAAGTTCTTGTTTTAAAGAATATCTAAAAAAAAAAAATTACACAATTAGGTAATTAATAAATGAATGTTAGAAAAAAACGAACAATAAGAATGACACTGATTTTGCTAACAATCTTATTACCAACTACTATATTTTCTATGATTTTATTAAAACAAGGAAATTTAGTTGATAATGGTAGTACAGCTATTGATGAAGATGATTACCTTCCAAATAACGCTGATATCACTTATGTAAATGACAAATATGACCTATCTGAATGGTGGGATACAAGATTTAGGTTTAGAGTTGGATTAGAAGTTGAAGAACTCGAGGGTCTCGACAGATATGAACCCGTTAGTGTTTATTTAACTTTTGATGATAACGAACACAAAGAAGATAGTGCTAGACTGGTAAGTTTTAATGCCACTGGAAACGATGAATGGAGTAGTGAAATCCCCGTTCAATTATGGGATGTAATAAAATATTCGAATACATCCAATTATATACAATCATGTATGATTACTTTCTTGGCAGATGTTCCAGCAGGTTCAAATCAGACTTATTTTCTTTATTTCAATGAAAATTTAGATAATATTGGTCCTCCAAGTTATGCTACTAATTTTCAAAGTAATTTAGACACTGGAACATTAACAGTTAGAGTTGATTCCGGTTCTATTTATGAAGCACAACTTGTAGAAGGGCAAGGAGTTACAACATTTGAAAAAGATACTATAGATTTTCATAATACCAATTCTTTAGCCCCCGAGAGACGATTAACAGATACTAGATTAGTGTTTTTGGCTCATATGGATGAAAATTTCGGTACATCTGTTAGTGACGCAAGTGGTAATTTAGATCCTGGGCAAATTAATGGAAATGTTAATTGGGTTCAAGGAGCTGTAGATTATGGATTACAATTCGGTGGTTCCTCTGTTACTAATGATACTCTTCATTTTGGGTCTGGTTTAGATGATCCTGGAGAACCTTTTAATGATAATACTCAGAAATGGACTATGACTGCCTGGATTAAACCAACAACATTAACAACTCTAGCAACAAATCATGGTACTCAAAACTGTTTTATGGCAAAAGCGCATGACACTATTAATGATAATTTTGAAATTGGAATTGTAGGTACAGCAGGGGCAGATTATGGGAAGATTCATGTTTACATCGATGCAGATGGAGTATCTGCAGATACTCAAGCCAATTTTGGGATCACTGGAGCCGTAACAGTTGGAGAATGGAACTTTATCGCGTTAAAAGTCGATTTTACTAAACCTAATAATAAGATTGAGGTTAGGATAAACGATAATTGGTATCGTCTTTCACCGGGATGGGATGGCGGAACTGATATGGATAATGTAGCGGGAGCCGTGTTTTCGATTGGTTCATCAGAACATATTAACAGGTACTATACGGGAGTTATCGATGAGGTTGCTTTTTATAATGATTCATTAACTGATTCTGATATTGAATCTTATAAATATGGCTCTAAAACAGCTACGATAGATTCAATAGAAGAAATTATTAATGGGGAAGTTTTTTCTCGCTATGAAGTCAACTGGACAGATCTTTTTGGTATGCACGTTTCAGATATTTGTACATTCTATTATGACTACAATTTATGGAATATCAATCGAACAATATTTTTTGATAATGCTTTTGATGGTACAAATACCAACACTCAAATGATTCCTCTTAACACATATTTTGACTTTTCAGGTTTAGCTGATTCTGAGGATTTCTATTATTACTATGATGGAATATTAGAAAATCGAGGATTAACTTATGATCAGTTTACAGTAGAAAATTATACAGTTGTTCACGATCCTATTCATGTTGATGAAAAATTAACTGTTGGAATGTTTGTTCCAAACTTCTATGAAACGGGCCTTTCGACTTCAATAAGTTATTTATTGGGAAATGTTACTTATAATAGTCCGAATGATACAGTTGTTTATAACCCAGGTTATATTAATGACTTTAATAACAACCTCGGGGGACCTTCAAATCAATTACACATCGAATTTTGGGAATTTATTGATAATGTTTTGAGTCCTTCAGCGCAACTATTTGATAATAAGTTTAAAACGCTTAAGAATCCTGTGAATCTTTATATCTATGAAAAAGATTCTAAATTCTATAATATGGAAGTAAATGTTACAGATATTGATGGCAATCTAGTACCAGGAGTAACGGTTACTCTTTGGAATGAAACTGACTTCACTATGATAGGAACTCAGTATACCGATGATTCTGGAGAAGCTCTTTTTACCAGGTTAAATGCTGGTACCTACATTGTCAATGCTTCTTATGAAAAATATGCAATGCCGCCACTTACTATAACTTCTCCAAAAACTATTGTTCTTGACGAGACTACAGTTGATTCAACAGGACTTAATGAAACTTCATTCACGAATGTGCAATTAACTTCGTTGAATTTAACGTTAGATAGATATAATAGTACTAATGATTATCAAAGTAAATTGAATGGTGCTAAAATAACATTTTGGATTGATGATGGATCAGGACCAGAATTAATTGGCTCAGAAAATTCAGAAGAAAATGGAAATGCTATTTTCCGTTGGAGTAATTTCACAAATCCTTCTGATGGAAATGTTACTTTTGGGGTTGAATGGTTTGATACTACACCTCAAAAAGTTGATGCTGTTGGGGATTTAGATGGTGGTTTTAATATATTAAATTCCACATTCTATTTTTATGAAGAAAATTCTGTAATAGTTAATGTAACATTTGGACCAACATTTGAATCTGATTTGGAATTAACAGTACTTCCAGATCCCGAGATTAATCAGATGCTAGGTGATGTATTGAATTTTCAAGTAAATTTTACATATACTGAAAATGAGACGATAACTTATCCTTTGACCGGAGCAACGGTTACTTATAATGTTAAATCAGGAGTTCAAATCAACACTCAAACTTTATACTTTAGTGATATTGGTGGAGGATTATATAATTTAAGCATTGATACATCGACCCTTGTTGAGCCTGGTGGTGACGCTTGGTTTTCAGAAAGGGATTATTTAATCGAAATTGAAGCTACTAAACCAGGATTCATAACAGAAGAAACTTCTACGTCCTTTATTCTGGATCCTAAATCTACTACATTAGTTGGAAATGAATCCGCTCTAACTGCTTATTGGGGTGAATCTATAATAATGGAAGTTACCTATACTGACATTAGTTTTGGAGGTAATAATCCCATTGATGATGCTACTGTCCAATACTCTGTAATTAAGTATCCTTCCGTTTTTGGATCTTTAACTCCTTATGGTTCAAATGGTAGGTATCAGCTTATAGTAGGAACAACGAATTTTCCAGAAAGTAAACCTATACCATATACAATCCAAATTACTGCCAATGATCAAAATTATCAAGAACAAACAATATTTATTGAGGTTACAATTCTTGCTATAAAAACGCTTATAAATGATAGCGTAGGAATTTATAAGGATGTGGATTTAGCATACAGAGAATCAGAGACCTATTACTTCTCTTATATTATAGAAAGTACAAGAGCAGGTTTATCTGGAGCTGAAACAAATACGTACGAATGGACTAAAAAAGTCGGAGACTTCACTGTAGATAGTGGGGCAGGATCTTTAATTGATCTTGGAAATGGCAATTATGCATTAGATTTTGATACTGAAACATTAGAGATTGCAAAATATACAATAACATTTAACATCGAAAAAGAGAATTATGCTGGTAGAAGCGGAATTATAATTCTAGACATAATACCTCGAGAAATTGACGCAATTGCGAGTAAGATTATTCCTGCAATTTCAGGTCAAGTATTAACCTTCGATATTAGCTCGCATGATATGATAAATGGAAGTGATTTAAATAATTGCGAAGTATTCCTGATGTTACAAGGTAACAGGTATGATTTCACGCCTAATGGTGATGGAACCTATTCAGTTAGTATCAATGATTTACCTGAAGCATTCCTTGCGTCTATACCTCTTTCAGGACAAATAACTCTCAATTTGGATAATTATGAAAGTGTAATATTAGATGTGACTATTAATGTTGGAATGGTAGAGATCTTTCCAGGGTTCCCTATGTTTTACTTTCTAATGTTAGTAGGTGCAATTGTTGCTGTGGTTGGTAGTCTTATTATCTATCGTCAAGTGCAAAGGGCAAGAATACCTACATTTGTCAAGAAGTCAAGAGAAATGAGTAAGAACATAAAAGGAAGAAAATCAATTTCAGATTCGCTTCTCTATCCATCTAAGGAAGAGTATATCATTAAAAAACTAGGAGATAAGTGGGAGACGCTTGATTTATCGTTAGAAGAAATCTTAGGGCATAGTACAAAGAAAACGAAGAACTTACCTAAAAAAACTGAATTTGAAGGAGGGGGGTTATAGTGCCAGTAGGTTTAGTCGTCATGAAATGGGATGAACGAGTCGGTACTGAAATTTTAGCAAAATACCCCGAAGAAATCGTCATTACAGATAAAACACTGATGCAAGTGTATAGTACGCACGAGTACAGTGGAGAATCGGGAATGATCAGTTTAATGGTTGGTTCGCTAAATATCGCATCTTACTACACGGGACCAGAAAAAGGATACTACATCCTCATGCTTTTAAATCTCGATGATGACCCTGATGCTTACGAAGGAGGATTAGCTGATACATCTAGAATAATCTTACAAAATCTAGAAGATGACGCTTATTTAAAACTTGTTCCTTCGTTGTTTCGAAGACTATCGGTTTATCCAACCTTAAATACTGAGCAACGATTAGCAATGACATATCAGGATGAAATTAAAAGAATGATTATCAATCGTTTAAGGGAAGAAGGAGCTGTTTCGAAATCTGAGCTAATGGTCTGGTTAAAAGACAGATATAAACAAGGATTTGTCGATTTAGAAGGTGTATTAATCGAATTGATTAAAAGGGAGCTTATAAAGGAAACCTCGGTTAAGGGGATGCCCTCTGAGCTGATTTTTCTTACTAACGATATTTTAATGATGAGAATTCCTCCCGTTAGATTGCTAAAAGATCCCGGTGATAAAGGTTTACCTTCTCAGTTAGCCTCTGATTATAGAATGGAAGCTAAAAAATACTTTCAAAACTATCGACCATCTGAACAAGACAATCTTAGGTTAATTGATAATATAATTAACCCCCAAATTTACGAAACCTTGCGATTACTAAGAACGGCAATTGTTACCAAAAATGACCTTGAAAAACTGAAAAAGAAAGGTGTGGACGACATCGACGAGGTTCTGAAAATGCTCTGGGAAACTCAAATGATTCAAGTGTTCCAAGACGATAGAAATAACGAATATTACGCATTGTTATCAGATTTTTACGTTGACAAAATCTTTCCAAAATACTTGTTGAATATCATTAAAGCAGAATACGAGAATAAATCAAAAGCAGATCAAGTGTTAGTTGAATATCTAAATATTCTTGAAAATACATATATTAACTTAAAATCAGCAGTTAAATCTGAAGATTAAATTTTTTTTCATTTTTTTTATCTTTTTTTTATTGTTTTTATGAATAACAATATTTTTCAATATTCTAATATTATTTTCTTCGATATAATTATGGCACCTGAAGAAGAATATTATGAAAGTTGTAAGCAATATTTGGATGTT
Organism: Promethearchaeota archaeon; assembly: GCA_016839745.1. GTDB lineage: Archaea > Asgardarchaeota > Lokiarchaeia > Sigyniarchaeales > SOKP01 > SOKP01. Next base: position 2,736 of record JAEOTS010000057.1, on the reverse strand, counting down.
CCAGAAGCAATTGGATTAGATGGTATTGATCTTGAGTCTTATATAATTGCTTCTTACATTATCAAAAGGCCCCGTGGAATGAATGTAAACTATTTATCTAGGTTTGCTGCTATTGAACAATCAACTGGAACCTGGGTAAGAGTACCCGCTGAAACGGCAGAAGTTCGGAAGGAGCATGTCGCCAGAGTGCTAGGCGTGTATGAGCTTCCACATTACGAGTATGTGCTTCCATCTAAGGCAGATCATCCAGAAAGACTTTATTTCGTTCAAATTGGTTTTCCTATCTCAAACATAAAAGGAGACGGTATTCCAATGCTTCTTACATCTGTAATAGGGAATATAAGTTTAACTCACGGATTAAAATTAGTGGATCTTGCCTTTCCTAAAGCATATTTAGAGGATTTTAAAGGGCCAAAATTCGGAATTGATGGGCTACGAAAGCTTCTGAAAGTACCTGAACGACCTTTGTTAAATAATATGGTGAAACCTTGTACCGGCCACACATGCGATGTCGCAGCAGATTTAGTTTATAAAGCTGCTGTTGGAGGGTGTGATGTTGTAAAAGACGATGAACTTATTGCAAACCCAGCATTCAATACATTAGAAGATCGGATTTCAGCAGTTATGGAATCTATAGATAGAGCAGATTCTGAAAAAGGAGAAAAAACATTGTACACTATTAACATTACAAGTAAATTTCCTGAGATGTTTGAATATGCTGATAAAATGGTTGAAATGGGCGCGAATGCATTGATGATTAATTATTTATCTGCTGGTTTTGAAGCTTTGCGAGCTGTTTGCGAAGATCCATCTATCAAAGTACCAGTGCTGGGCCACATGGACTTTGGAGGAGCTTATATTGGGGGAGAATGGACAGGCTTAACAAGCATGCTTGTGTTAGGAAAATTCCCAAGAATGTGTGGAGCAGACACAGTTGTAATTCCCGCGCCTTACGGAAAAGCGGAAATATTAGAAGAACGATACGAACAAAACCTAAAAGTATTACGATATCCCTTCCAACATATAAAACCAACGCTTCCAATGCCAAGTGGAGGAATCACACAGGGAATGGTTGAGAAGACTATGAAAGAAGCGGGTAAGGATATTTTGATCGGAAGTGGTGGAGGGATTCACAGTCATCCTGATGGTCCAATTGCCGGTGCAAAAGCATTTAGACAAGCTATTTATGCAGTAATGAATGGAATCGAAGTTAGGAATTACGCAAAAGAACATGAAGAACTCGGTAAAGCTCTTGGAGTTTGGGGCACTGGAAAGACACAATTAATTGAATAATTTTTTTATTTTTTTATTTCTTATTTCAAGATTAAGGCTATCTTATAAATCGATTTAGTAAAACTCTCGTATTTGTATTAAAATCATCTTTTTTAACAAAATTAACAATTCTATTGCCACATAAATCTAAAAACTGGAGCTTTGAAAGCTGTTTTAAATATTCTAAATTATCTATATCGCTAATTTGGTTATTAGATAATACCAAATGAGTTAAGTTTTTTAACATCACTAAACCTTTCACATTTTCGATTTGATTATTCGATAGATCGAGTTTTTTCAAATACTTTAAATTATATAATCCTGAAATTTCTGAAAGATCTCGTATATTATTTTTCCAATCCCATGGAGTTCCTTTTACTTCAAATTCGAGGTAATCAGATAAATCTAATTTTTCAACCAATAAATTTACAGAATTTAATTCAAAATACACATTTGGAATCTCTTCAATTAATGTTTTGATAGTAAAAAAGTTGATAAGAATTTCCCCAAGTTGTTTATGGGAAAAGTTAGCGATTTTATTCCTCTTTATTAGAGGTTTTAAAGCTTTTTTATATCTTTTATTTTCATAACTTTTTTCAGGGTTTATATAATGAGTTTTTCTAATCTTCCTTAATTGCTCAATTAAAGTAATTTTCGATTCTTTAGAGTTTATTTTCACCAAAGCTTTAACTATCCTTAATAAGCATTTATAGGATTTTTCATGTTTAAGTGCCCATGTAAATACAGCCAGACTATTGTTAAGATGATGTTCGCTTAAATAAATTGCCGCAGCATTCCTTACATTTTCACTTGAATCAGAAAGCAGTAAGTTTTCGAAAAATTCGAATAGGTTCTCACTTTTTATTTTGCCAAGAACTCTAATTGAATCTTCTCTAGTAGCATTATCGTCGTAAATTTCAATGATTGAAATTAATTGCTTAATAGTTGTAAATTTATCTAAGCGATTATTTACATAGTCTTCATAAATAGCATTAGGGTTTAATTCCATGGGGATTTTTATAGAAATTAAAATTTTTATGGATAATTTAATTAAATAAAGGTAACATAAAATTAAAAAAGTTAAGTATATTTTCTTCCCGGAACCTGTTTAACTAATTCTTTAATAGTGGCTTTCAGTTTATTAAAAGGTCTTAAGTTTCCAGAAAAGGGGGTGTCTATTCCATGGTATAAAATAGGCTCTAATTGAGCTTCAATAATATCGATCTTTTGTAAATTTCCTTCGGTTAGACAAGAAAGGAAATAGTCATTTTTATATTTTTTAAAAGTTAAAAATCGATATCTTTGAAATCCTAATCTAACAGCTATCCAACGAGGGAAAGCACCCGTATTTCCTAATGTATTTGCAGCAATCGCTTCCACTTGCGCTGTCAGACGCGATTCTTTCATTTCTACCTCTTCGGCGGGATTCTCAAATTCTCCTGGTAATTTAACATTCAATTGTTC
>JAEOTS010000056.1 GCA_016839745.1 Promethearchaeota archaeon | reverse complement strand
TTGAATCTTTTCAGGACTATTCAATATTAACAATAAGAACAAAAGTAATCCTAAAAAATTACTTAAATATCCAATGTTCTCAATCTTTTTGAAAGATTTTTCCTTCTTAGTATCTTCATAAAATCGTCTTCTCTTTGCTTTAGTCTACCCAAGAATGAATCTAGTTTATCAAAATTATTGAACCAATGTTCTTCTCCATTTACTATAATTTTTACGCCTTTTCTTTCGTTGTTATTAATTATAGCATAAATACCTCCAATCTCTGAATCATGTTTTATAAAAATTTTTTCCCCTTCCAAATTGTCATTCTTTTCATTTCCTTTCTTAGCCCAAAATTGATTTTTAAGAAGATAACTTCTATACATACTCATCTATTCACTCACACGACCTATTTTTTATGTATTTTTCAAGAGTCATCATGGTATCACTAATGATGACCCTTAGAGTAGTATCCAAATAATATAAGAGTAGTTGTAATAATAGAATGCTGTGTTATCTATATTATATCCACGTATTACCTGAATTTTAATTCTTGATTACTAAACTAACTCATATTACTTAGATGCGTTATAATCAAAAAACATCAATTTAGTATTTAAATTACAAAGTAAATGGAAATAAGGTAAATACTATAAAACAATTACTTTGGGTCAACAAAAAAAAATTTCCATTGCAAGTTTGTAATATGGTAACGACTTTTCTTAATAAGAATTCAATTTAAATATTAGATAAATAATTTATACATAAGTAAAAAGGAGATTAGGGTTAAGTGAGGTAACCACTTAAAATGATGGCAGAATGCGATTTTTATATGACTCTCTTCGATGATTTCATTAAAACTAGGAATGATGAAAACGATAAAATTTTATGGAAAATGTATAAAATTCTTGATTTAATGAAAGCTACTAATGAAAAAGATCCAAACGGATTCATGGAAAATGGCCTTAGAATGATCATGCTTCTCTTTAATAAATTTGAGATAGGCTCTTGTGATTTGGGTAGTCATGATTTACTAGAGACTTTACCTGATAAAAAAGAAGAACTGATATTAATTTTAAAAGAAGAATTTACTTGAATGCTTTTTCAAATTTCCACACATCATCTTGTATTGTGTGAAGATTTTTTACTACTTTACCTGAATTTTTATCTTCCATTTGTTTCGCATCAAGCATAGATTTTCCTATAGCTAAAGCTCTATTGTGATTTTCATCCACAATTACTACTATATCGCCCTTTTTTATCGAGGGGTCTATTTGTGTAATTCCTGGTCTCATCACATCTGCACCATTAGTTACAAAGCGTATAGCTCCTTTGTCAACAACTATTGTTTTCATCTCTACTTGCTTATTTAAGAGGAGAGTTAAAACAGGAATGTAACCCTCATCAGATTTCCATAGTTTTAATACATCATTTACAGCGTATAATGTATCTCCAGCATCAGTTTGGATTAATTCTATCCGAGCTTTTTTAGGAAAGATTTGGTTTACGAATTTTTCGTCGTATTGCGTTAAGAGATCATCCTGCAATTCTTTTATTTGAGATTTTTGTATGAAATGTCTGTGTTTAATATTCATAGTCCATAGTGTAAATAAAAATCATCACATAAAAACCTTTTATATCCCCTTGTTTGTATTAACTTTGAGATATGACCATAGTTCATTCCACAGCAGTAGTGATTATTCCACCGAAAGAGATTTGGGGGGCGATTCAAGATATCCGAAAGAAGTACGATAAACATATTCATAGGTGGATGCCCCATATCACTCTATTTTACTTAAAGACTCTTCGCTCTAATTGGAGTCCATTAAAATTCAAAATACTTTCTATTTACTTCATTGCAAGGGAGAAAACGAAATTATCTGAATTTAAAAGCAAAAAAGAAATCTTTTAAAAATAAGATAGCAATAAAAAAACGCTATTTATAATTTTCCTTAGACGTATAAACTAATTCTGCAATTTTCTGAAAAACTACTTTAACATTTTCTCCAGTAAGAGCTGAAGTTTCGAAATACGGAGCGTTCAGTTTTTCGCTCAGATGTTCCGCCATTGGTAGTATTATTTTCCTATCTTCTTTTAAATCTATTTTATTTCCGATTAAGATTCTAGGTATTCCACTAAGACCAAACTTTACTCCGTGATTATACCAATTGTTGACATTACTAAACGTACTTGAACGCGTAGTATCAAATACTAAAATCATACCATCTGCCCCGTTGAAATACGGGCGATGAAGCATGTAGAATTGAGGTTGTCCGGCGATATCCCAAAACATTAGATTTATTGTGGCTCCTTTATCCTCTAATTCAATCGTTTCTTTTAAAATTGAAACACCTACGGTCGGTAAATACTTCTCCTCAAACTGATTAGTAGCAAAATTCGTAAGAAGGCTCGTTTTCCCAACAGCTGGATCCCCAATTACGATAACCTTATAAATCAATTCCGTTTTCCCTTTAAAAACGATATCTCCTTCTTTTCTCTTGTTATTACTCATGTGATTTTCGATCGTTTGTGATTTTAATTTACTTTAGTTATAATAAATATGAACTTCTTATTTATATTTCTTAACAATTCACCTTTACAATTTAAGCTTTAGGTTTGAAAAAAGTAAGTTTTGATGAAAAGTAATTAAAAAGATTGACTGTATTTTTTGAAAAACTCTGTTAGAAATTAGTCTTTTACCATTAATTTATTAATCCAAAAAGTAATTTTTTCCTCTAAATAATTCTTAATACTTTTTGGAGATTGTCCATCATCACCCATCAAATCATTCAATGAATTAGCAGAATCTAATCTAGTTAATATTTGTGAAATCTCATACAACATTCTATGACCGCCCGTAAATTCATATATATCCTCTTTAATTTGTTCTAAAATTGTTTTTACAGCTTGAGGGTCATCCATGCTTTCCAAATTAGCTTTTAGATCACTTAATTGATTTATTATTAAATCTTTCTTGTCTGTTGCTGATTCATTTCTTTCGATCGTATTCTCAACTTCTGGTTTATTTGAAAGAGGAGCGGTTATATTAATTATTAACGATTTAATCAAACTTATTTCGTCTTCTAGAAGTTTTTGGTTTTGGATTATGTTGCTTAATTGAGGTATCAAACCTTTGATATCAATTGTTGCTTTATTTATTTCTTCAATATTGTCAGTTAATTGGGTGATTTTCAGGTTGGTTTGTCCCATTTTAGTTATAATATCCAAACCAAATTTTTCTAATATTGAAGAAAAAGTGGTCATTTTTTTATCTAACTCTTCTAGTGAATTAGACAAATCTTCTACGTTCGAATCCATTGATTTCACTCTAAGACATTAAATACTAAAAAATCCTAAAAAATAAAGTTTTTTTGCTAACTTTAAGGGAGAATATTATATAAGATCAATTTTTTATTCTTTTTATAAGTAAATAAATAATGCACAAAAATATAAATCCAAGTTTTTTGGGTTAATTATTATTACTTTTCAAATTTCTGTGATTACCTTGATTCAGTATATTAATATTCTCACCCGTGACGGTAAATCATTATTATTTCGAAATTATGGCAGCTCAGATGTCGATAGAGATTTGTTAGCGGGATTCTTAAGCGCGTTCTCGGGTTTTATGAAGGAAATTAGTAAAAGTGACATCAGATCTACAGCTACAGATGAATTCAAATATTTTTACACCGTAATTGATGAGATTATAATTGTAGTTTGTACTGATCTTGAAGACGAAGACGCAGTAGTTAACTCGAAGATTACCGATATAAGGGTAAAATTTATTGAAGAATATGGAGAAATATTAACGAGTGGTGAATGGTCGGGAAATCGTTCGATGTTTGCAGATTTTGGAAAGGAAATCGACGACACTATCCTTGGAGAGATCAAGGTATCAATAATCGGTCTGGGAGGAGTCGGTAAAACTACACTCCTACGCCTTATTTGTGGTGTAGATATTAACTTAGAATATCAGCCAACAATAAATGTGGATATCGCGAATTACGATGGAGCTGAGTTAGGAGTAGATCGCACTATTATGCTATGGGACTTTGCTGGGCAATCGAATTATAGAGCCCTCTGGCCAAGTTTACTCGATAGTACTGATATAGTTCTTTTAGTTATTGATTCTACCTATGATTCTTTAAATCCTACTAAAGAAATTATTCACGATATTTTAGACAAACATTATAAGGATACCCTAGTTATTGGAATTGCAAACAAACAAGACTTACCCAATCGACTCACACCTAAATTTTGTGAAAGAATTCTCTCCGATATAAAAAGAGATCCTCCCATACAAGTTCACGGAATGGTTGCTATTAAAGCTATGTATCAAAAGAAAATACACGCAATTTTAAATGACGCGATAAATAAGGTTTACCAAAATCCTAAATCGAATTAGAATTCGTAGTGAAAGCAAAAAAATTTAAGAATTTCATAATTATACCTTATTATCTGATATTTTGTAATTGTGATGAAATTGATTGATTTTGAAATAGAGGATATCTCATTTATTGACAGTGGAGCGTATAAAACGCTAAGATTACCAAGATTAACTAAGGAAGAGAAATTTCTTATTGATCCCATTGTTGCACCAACTTCCGGTTTAAGAATTCAAATTCTAGATCAAACCGAAAAAAAAGGAAAAAAAAAGTTAATACTAACTAACAGAAAGCTATTCCTGTTTCTTCGCGTGTTTAAAGCTATTAGTCAACAATATAAAGAGATGAAAAAAGGCAAAAACCTTAGGATATTAATAGCTACAGATGATAGACCAACAAAAAACATCTTATTAGAGTATTGCTCTCAGATTTTTGCGTATGATGGATATGAGGTTTATCATCAAGAGGATATACCCGGAGAATCTAAGATTTCTGCTCCCTATGGAGCTGCTTCTGTTGCTTTATTGGAAGAAATTAATTTAATTATTGTATTAACTGCTTCTCATAATGAGTTGTCGTGGAATGGAATTAAATTTTATATTGATTATCCCATGCCAATGTCTGGAGATTTGTTTAAAGAAATTTCTAATAAAGCACTTTCCATAAAAAAGATCAACTTTGATCCTAAATTCAAACCCATTCCCATTAACGCTGAAAAGAAAAATAATGATTATGTTGTAAATCTCATATCAAAAGTATTAGAAATTGAAAGCATTAAAAACAAAAAAATTGTAATTTGGCCTTACTTAGGTAAAGCAAGAGGAATCGTAGACTTATTTAAGCGTTTAGGTGCCAATGTTGTTTTAATTGACGAAGAAATAAACCCTCCGAACCCGATAAAAGAAGTTCGAGAAGATAAATTGAAACAGGTTATGGAATCAGAAGGTTCAGAAATAGCTATACTACTAGACGCAGATAGAGATAGAATCGCTTTATACGTGAAACAAAATGGCGAATATAATTTTTACATTCCTAATGAGATTTATTCTGCCTTACACAACATATTAGCTAACGACTATCAAAAGAAAATCATAAATGTACGAACAATTCCAAGTGATTTACGAGGAGATTATACCAGTTTTATAAATATTTTAACTGGCGTAGGATATAAGCATTTGGGCGTAATATTATATTTTTTATTAGGAATAAGCGTCGATAAATCAAAAGTGGATAAAGCAATTCTGTATTTTGAAGATGAAAATAATAATTTAAGAAAAATCGATAACGCAGAACCTTTAAAACGACAATTATTTGAACTCATTCAAAAAAACGACTTATTTGAAGAAGATTTTTTAATAGTGATGTGGGAAGAATCGGGAGGGCACACGCTTAACATTTTAAATACGGTCGGAGTCGATAAATTCGACGGATTCCGTTTTGATTCTGAGTTCCCAATTGTCGCAGATAAGTATCCCGTACCTGCATTAGTGTTAATAACAGAACTTATCGCTCGTGGGCATCAAATCTCAAAATCTATTGATTGGTCAATAAAAGGTATAAATAGAACTATCCCTGCAGTTGATAGGGAAAAAATTAAAATCATGAATAATTTTGCGAAAAACGATAATAAGACCATCACAATTAAGGATAAGGAGTACAAAGTAAGTGCATTATCTGACAATATTAATAATATTGATATATTCCAGTTAAAAAGTAAAAACTCAACTTTATATTTCAGACCAAGTGGTACTGGTCCAGAAGTACGGTTTTATATATTTGCGAACCG
>JAEOTS010000055.1 GCA_016839745.1 Promethearchaeota archaeon | reverse complement strand
GTAAATGACAGAACGGACAAATATCTAAAATAAAGTCTGGTTTAACCTCTTCAATATTTTTCATTTTTTCTCCGAAAATCGTCATACTCGTATCGCCCGAATACGCTTTTACGCCTCCACCAGCACCACAACATGTTAATTGCTCTTTGAATCGAACAGATTCCACTCCTAATACTTCAATGAATTCTTCAACAATCGTCGGTCCTTCTGAACTTTCAATCTCTCGAATTCTTGTTGGTTTTAAAAAATGACAACCATAATGTACAGCCGCACGAGCGTTTAATTTTCTAGTAATTAGATCCTCTATCCCCCAAGGACCAACTTCGTATCCTAATACTTCAGCTACATGACGTACATCAATCGTGCCTTTAAACTCGTAATCTCCGAGCAGTTTTAGCTTTTCATTCACTAATTCTCTGTGTTCCTCGTTCTCTTTCAAATGTTTGTTAATCTCTTGAAGCGTGCCAAAGCACCCATTACAAACTGTAAGAATGTCAGCATCAAGTTTTTCAGCTATACATAGGTTTCTGGCACCCGCCACCATCCAATCAACCTTGTTAAAGGATCGAAAGACCCCTGGTGCTGGACAACAACTGGCGCGTTCCATGTCTAAGATCTCATACCCTAGTTTTTCCATTACAAACTTTGTAGCTTTTTCTATAGCAGGATATCGATTTGGCATGAGACATCCGAGAAAAAACGAAAATGTTTGTTCTTTTACCATTTCTTACTTCTCCCCTTTTTTTTCATCCTTTTTTTTCTCCTCCTTTGGAGGAGGTAAATCGAATAAATGTTCTTCAAATTTCTTTAAATCTTCATCATCTCCCTCTTGTTTAAATTTAAACGCAGTTGGAGGGAGTTCTTCCAACCCTAATTCGACCCTTCGTTTTCTAACCTCGTCATTTATCGGAACGGCGTGTCCAAAATTCTTTAAGTATCCAACGACCGCTCTATGAGTAGGTGATATGTTTCCTAATTTAGTAGCGTAATTTCTGAGTTCCATTATTACATCAGTTGGCCTTACATCACGAGGACAACGCTCGTAACATTGGTAACAAGTCGTACACAACCAAATATCAGGATCCTCAAGCACAGATAAATCACCAAGAACTACTTTTCGAATAATCGAACGGGTCTTTAAAGCAGTCCATCTACCACTTTCACAACTCGCGGTACAAGAACCACACTGTATACATTGCCAGATATTCGACTTTCTTTCTATATCTTTGAAATACGCTTTGTCGAAATCTTCATCTGTCTTATATTCCCGGTGTTCTTCTTTCGTTTCTGCCATTTTTTCCACCATTTTATTAGCTTAAATAAAAAAAAAAAATTTTGTAAATTTAGTTTATTTATAGTGAGACTATCTTTCCGCCTTCACTCATTTCTAAGAATGTTGCAGCACCAACAGGATCTTCAACGAAATCAAACATTTCTTCTCGTTTTATACCCATTAAATCCATTGTCATTTGGCATGGAAATAATTTCATGTTCCCATTTTCGACAGCGTCTTTAATCATACCCATTGGATCTTCAATTCCAAACTTAGCCATCCTTTTTTTAAAGATTTTGGCACCCATACCTTTCATAGGTGTAGGCATTCCAGCAACTTTTGGTTTAAACTTTTTGGTTAATAAGTTTAATCCCCAAAAGGTGAAGAAAAAGTTGGATTTTGTTTCCATAGCGTCTGCTGTGGTACCTAGGAGCATCATCATTGCGAACTTCTCGAATGATTTGTCCTTAACTATATAGTTTATTGTTTCTCCCATATTTTTTCACTTCTGTTTTTTTATTTTTTGTTTTTTAATTTTTAATTCATTTATATTCCAAAATTTTGTAATATTTTATTACCATTATTTTCAAAAAATCTATTTTGATTTCCTGGATTTATTACATCCAAGATATTATCTTTGGTGTTAAATCTAATATATCGATTAAATCGTCATATCCAATAGGCTTAATCTTGTCGTGAATATTTTCTAGAGCTATACCGCGAGCCTGTAAATCAGGGATCATTGCATAAATAGTGATATTCATGTTGAGTAGTTCTTCCATTTTCACCGGAATCTTACCTTTCTTATTAATTCCTATTACTCCGTCGTGAATTAATACTAATCCAAGCTGTGAACCCTTGTTAATTTGTGCTTTCAAAATCGGCATTAACCTCTCTAAGTGCATCCCCGTCATTTCACTATATCCAAACAAATACAACACATTTCTATTTTCGGACATTTTTTATTCTCCTCTATTAAAATCTAAAACTTGTATCTGCGTTTTCAATTAATTCAACAACTTCATCAATCGTGATGATCTTCAAATTTTCGTATTCAACCAGGTCATCATTACTCATCCCTGCATCTTTTAACGCCTGATCCACAACATAAAGTTCTAAGTCTGATAAGTCCGCGATCTCCATAACTTCATCTAATGAGTCCATCCCAATTGCCTCTGGTTTAGCGTTTTTGTTGAGTAAATACACCGCGTCTCCCGTAAATACGATTTGACAGTTAACATATTCTCCAAGCGCAACGAATCCCGACCCTATACGAATTGCTTCTAAAGCGGAATTTTTGCCCATTGGTGATTGATCGGTTATTATTACTACAGATTCTATCATTATGATTATCCCCCCGTGCCAAATACTATTATTTTGTCTGATTCTACAGCCCAATTAGAAAAATCTCCTAAGCCTTCTTCGGTCGCCCCCTCAATGAAAGTTGACTCATTTAAACCTGTTAAACTTACCCAGGTAGAACACCCCGCCACTGGAATATTATTGTCTAAAGTAAATTTTTCTAATTTTTTAGGGATATCTCTTATGGACGAGCCACAACTAATATCTCCCTTAATGTTGTAAACGCCAGTTCCAAAGAAAAAAAATCCCTTAATCGTGTTCCCTTTTTTAATTAAAGATTTGCACATTTCTATTAACGAATCGCTCGCCTCAAATTTATAAGGTTCAGTACTAATAAAAAAAGAATAGGTTGTCATCGCTAATCACTTTTCTCGTAAGTCTAAGGTTTAAGCTTTTTGAATTGTAAAGGTTATATGTTCGTTATCTTCATTAGTCTCGACTATTGCATCCCCGGTCTTTTTAATAAGAGCAGGTACGTCTTTTAAGGCTCCTTTGTCGTCGACAATCAATTCTAGAGTTTGACCTGAACTCATTTTCTTTAATTCCTTTTTAGTCATGAGGACAGGCATTGGGCATTTTTTTCCTACCGCATTAAGTGTTAAATCTGCCATTTTTTTCAACTTTTTTAGATATTTTTTTTATTTTTTTTAGTTTTATACCAAATAAAGTTTATATCTGATATTCCTTGTAGATTTAAAATGCAGACCAGTATTTAAATCATAGTTTTTTTGTTTATAAGAATCACCTTTAATTAGAGAAAAAAACTAGATTGATCATCAATTGTAGTGAAAAAAGTTATAAGTAAGTATATACTATTTTATAATTGAATATTAAAAATTTGGAGTATTGAAGATGGCTACTGATAATACAAAACCGATAGATATAGATGAAGTTGATCGAGAAATATTAGATTTATTACAAAACGATGGAAAAATAACAATTAATAAGATTGCTGAAAAGGTTTCTGATAGATTAGGATTAGATAAACCAAAAAGTGCTACAGCAATTAGGGCTCGCGTTCAAAAATTAGAAGAGACATTAATCAAAAAGTACGTAGCTTTAATTGATTGTCGTCATTTAGGATACAGGGAAATGGTTATGGCGTCGTTGAGAGTTAACTCACAGGAACCAATTGAACAAGTAAAAGCAAAAATAGAGAAAATAGACAAAATCAAATACGGATATGTAGTTACAGGTGAATACCCTCTTTTTATCATGGCTAAATGCTTAGATCATGAGGATTCTATGAAACTCATTGAAAAACTGCGAAATCTTCCAGGTGTGGAAGAAGTAAAAACCCAAATCGTCCTCGATAGAATCAAGGAAGATACGACTATTATTATTCCTGAATAAAAATAGATGGTTTATTATTCTCACTCATCTTAAGTGATCTCATTCTACAATTTAAAAACTTTAAATTCATCAGTACGATTAATTAGAGAGGTTCATGCTGGAATAAAATTTTTTCTCTTCTCTACACTGTTATTACCCTAAAACAAAAATCGTACATAAATATTTATTATAGATTTAGTGGAATAAAGGGAAATCACCTTTCTCTGCTGAAAAACACCCCCTCTTAAAAAAATTATAAGATAAATTTAAACTGTTCAAATCGCTGAACAGAACGTTCAGAAAATACTTTTTTAAGGAAGTATAATAAATAATTATTTGACAAATATGTCTTATAAAATTAATACAAAATTAAAAATAATATTTAAGGAGGTCTGATGAAATCTATAATGAAATCTAAAGTAATTCCAAGACTAATTCTTTCAATAGTCTTAATTCTTTCAATTACCTTGATTTTCGTAAGTTTTGGTTGGAGCAAACGAGATCCAAGGTACGAGTGGGTAACTTTTACCGGGGACTTGGAAGGTTCACAGGAAGTTGTAGCCGGTGGTCCGAACGATTATCCATATGCAATATATACAATGACCTTGTCTGAAGTATTTCAGACAGTATTTGAGCCTGGGACATATACTGGTCATATATATATGAACGGCATTGGGCGCGATATATATTTAGTTCAATTTTGGTGGGGAGAAGGAGGAGACGATTACTTTTACGAATATTTTATTGAAATAAGAGGCGGTGAGGTCCATAAGGACAAAAAAACCAAGATTCTTACTGTAACTTTTATTGATGTTCCATGTTATGAGATCTGGAAACGTGGGGATTTATTAACAGAAACATTAGAAGTAATTGTTAGTTTTACCCTTACAAGAGATCCTCATCATCCAGCTAACAAGTAGTATCCAGCATAGTTTTACCCTTACAAGAAAGCTATAATTAATGCGAACTCTAAAGCGGGAGGGATTTATATTAATTTCAATAGCTTTTAACTAATTTTTTTTATCATAAATTCGAAACATAATGCCGAAAAAATGGATGTTTGGAGATATAGTTCAAGAGTATGAACGAGCTCAGAATAAAGAAATGACTATTAAAAGAATCTCAAAATTAGCTAATATTACTGAAGAAGGGATAATTAAGATATTAAAATCACCTTTCTCTGCTGAAAAACACCTCCTCTTAAAAAAATTATAAGATAATTTTAAACTGTTCAAATCGCTGAACATAGCGTTCAGAAAATACTTTTTTAAGGTATTAAAACAATTAATCATTTGACAAATAAGTCTCACAAATCAAATTTTGGAGAAACTAAAACGAAATCACATCCAAAAATAATATAATAATATAATGGTGAAACCAATATGAAATCAAATGCAAAATTAACAATAATAATTTTATTCACTTTAGGAATCCTTTTCGCTTTAGCACTAAAGATTACCATTAATCCAAGTGTGATTACGAGCAACAACAATGTCATTAATCTTGATATGGAAAATCTAAAAATTTCAGCAACAACGGGAAAAATCCATATTGACAATAATTGGACTGATGCCTGGAGTGCGGGAATTTGTACAGGGAATGGCACTTATTCAGAGCCATATGTCATAGAAGATTTGGTGATAGATGCTGGGGGTTCGGGAAGTTGTATCTTTATTGAAAATTCTGATGTGTATTTTAAGATTGAAAATTGTACTTTATACGGAACGGAATCAGGGTCGGAATGGGGGGCTGGAATCCGATTATCGAACGTTAATAATTCCCAATTAATTGGTAACAATTTTTCATCTAATTATTGTTCGATATATCTGTTCTATAATAATTATAACAACACAATAACTGGAAATATCGTAAATAACAATGGGGGTGGAATATATTTTGCTGATAGTTATTATAACACTATCTCGGGAAACACTATAAATAACAATCTATGGTGGGGGATATACTTAGCGTGGAGCAGTAATAACATCATTTCGGAGAACACCGCATGTAATAATTTCGTAAGCGGGATATATTCAGGCGGGATATATTTCGATGAAAGTAATCATAACATGATTTCGGGAAACACCCTAAATAACAATGAATGGGGAATATATTTATATGATGATAGTAATTACAACATAATAGAGGGAAACACCCTAAATAACAACAAGCGCAATGGGCTAGTGTTACATTCTAGTGATAATAACACCGTTTCGGGAAACACCGCAAATAACAACAAGTGCGATGGGCTAGAATTACTTAATAGTGAAAATAACACCATTTCGGGAAACACCGCAAATAACCATAGCGATAATGGGATATATTTATCCTCTAGCAATAATAACAATGTTTCGGGAAACACCGCAAATTACAACTATCGTGGGATATATTTGAGGGGTAGTAATAATAACACCGTTTCGGGAAACACCGCAAATAACAATTTTTACGGGATATATTTATATTGGAGTGATATTAACACCGTTTCGGGAAACACCGTAAATAACAACAGCCATGGGATAGAATTACATTATAGTGATAATAACACCGTTTCGGGAAACATCGCAAACAACAACAATTATAATGGTATATGCATAAATGGTAACAGTATCACCGTTTCGGGAAACATAATGAATGGGTGTGGATTACGTATATATGGGTCATTTGATACCCTAAGTTCCCATAATATTGATACATCAAATCTAGTGAATGGAAAACCATTGTATTATTACGCTAATGAAATAAATTTAGGACCAAGCAATTTTACGAATACAGGCCAAGTTATATTGGTCAATTGTCATGGATCATTAATATCAAACTTGAATATTTCTCACACTACTAATGGACTTTCATTATACTACTGTAATACCAACACCATTTCGGGAAACACCGCAAATTACAACTATCGTGGGATATTGTTAGAATATAGCAATAATAACGCCATTTCGGGAAACACCGCAAATTACAACTATCATGGGATAGATTTAGATTATAGTAATACCAACACCATTTCGGGAAACACCGCAAATTACAACGATTTTGTTGGAATAATGTTAGAATATAGTAATAACAACTTCATTTCGGAAAATGTTTTAATAGGAAATCAGGGGGGATGCATCATAGAATTGTATTGCGAAGGAAATGTAATTCAAGATAATGATTGTGGTACACTTGAACTAACATTAAATTACTTTCCAATTATTCTCATTATAAGTATCCCAATCCTTGGAGTTTCTGTTTTTATAATATATCAAAATCGTAAAAGGTTTAAAAAACCCCAGCAGGACTTGGAGTTCTTATGACACCAGAAGCACGAAAGTATAAAAAGGAAGGACTTGCAATAAAATTTGTATCATCGAAATCAAAAAATGAAACCTTACTCCCAATGTCAGATCCTGATGTAAAAGCACAAAAAAAAAAGGATAATCGGGAAAAAGTATTGCATGGTAAGACTCTCCAAGTATATTGGTATATTTTGTCTCATCATCGCGCGGGAGTAAGGGAAATTCAGAAGGCATTAAAAATGGTGTCTTCTGGAACGGTAGCTTATCAATTGGATAAATTAATGAAGGCAGGAATTATTTCAAAAAACGATGAAGATGGAAAATATTATGTGTTGGAAGGTGTAAAAAAGGGTGTGTTAGGATTTTATTTTCGCTTAGGACCTTTAATGATTCCCCGATATTCTTTATACTTAGTTGTTAATATGCTGGGGATTATAGGATATATATTTCTAGCAAGAATATATGGTGATGTGTTTATTACCCATCCTGCGAGCCTACTTTTTCTGTTTTTTATAATTTATTGCACTTGTGTATTCATTTTTGAATCGATGAAAATTTGGAAACGAAAACCTACCTAATTATCAAACAAAGATAGAAAACACGGAAAAAATCAAATACGGTTATATTATTACGGGTGAATACCCTCTCTTTATAATGGCCAAATGTTTGGATCACGAAGATTCTATGAATCTATTTGAAAAATTACGAAATCTTCGGGAGTGGAAGAGGTAAAAACACAAATTGTTCTCGATAGAATCAAGGAAGATACAACAATTATTATACCTGAATAAAAATAATTCTCTATCTTTAGATAAGAAAATATAAAAGTCTATATAATTATTTAGATAGTGATATAGTATGACTTCTAATCTTAAGGAAGAGATTATAGAACTGATAAAAAAATTGCCAGAAAATGCTACGATTGATGATATCATGTATCATCTTTATGTCAAAAAAAAGATCATAGCTGGTATTGAGGAAATTGAGTATGGTAAAGTAATCCCTCACGAACAAGTCATGGAAAATGCTAAAAAGAGATTAGAACAATGGCTGAAATAGAATGGTCATTTAAAGCAGAAAATGATTTGTTTGAAATTATAGATTATATTGCTCAAGATTCACTTGAATATGCTCTTTCGTTTTATGAACAAGTACGGGAGAAAATTGAGAATTTAATACAATTTCCGAAAATGGGTAGAATTGTACCCGAACTCGATGAACCTGATATTCGCGAATTAATCTTAAAAAATTACCGTATTATTTATAGAATTTCAGAAAAAAAAATTCAAATAGTAAGATTATTTCACGGCTCGAGAATTATTGACGCTAAGTTTTAAATGAAATAGAGTGAAGTTATTATTAGTTTATGAAGACAGATACATTCAGCACATCCACCGCCATCATTTGCAACGATTTGTTAGGTTCTGTCATTACACCACAGTTATTACGACATTCCCCTTTTTATGCCCTTTATCGACATATGTATGAGCCTCGACCATTTCTTCTAAGGGATAGCTTCTATCTATCGCCGATTTTAGCTTCCCCGCCTCAATAATCTCTTTAAGGAAAATTAAAGTTTCATTCTTTTCGCTATATCTCCCCTTTAAAACTGTCACGTAAGTCCCGTTTGGAGTTAGTCCTTTCTCGCCTTTTGAGAATGAATCTTTTCCAACAGCATCAAAGATAATATCATAAAGCTCTCCACTTTCTGTAAAATCCTCTTTAGTATAATCGATTACCTTATCAGCTCCCAGAGATTTGACCAATTCTAAATTCGTGGTACTACATACTCCGGTAACTTCTGCTCCAAAGTACTTGGCAAGTTGTACTGCAAAAGTACCGTTACATCCTGAAGCACCATAGATAAGAACTTTTTGTCCGCTCTGGATGTTTGCCGTTTTAAGATAATGTAACGCTGTGCTCGCCCCTGTAGAAACGGCGGCTGCTTCCTCATAGGTCATGTTGGTTGGTTTTATTGCCACCATCCCAGCCTTCCATTCTTCTGGCAGGCATACGTACTCAGCATAAGCACCATTTTTCAACCCGGTGGTAGTTCCAAAAACTTGGTCACCTTTCTTAAATAGTGTTACATCTTTGCCGACGGCTTCAATTTCCCCAGCAAGCTCATACCCTAATATAGGTCTTTTTGGTTTGCTGATACCATACATCATTCGCAGCCCGAATGTATAAATCTTTTTATCTGGGTGATAACCACTTCGAACTAACTTTACAGCAGCGTTTACTGTTGTCGCATATACTTTTACCAGTATTTCATTGTCTTTAGGAACAGGTTTTTCTACCTCTTGGAGATGAAAAACCTCCGGGGGGCCATATTTTTCATATACCATAGCTTTCATTTTTTCTTTATTTTCCATTTTTTTCACCATTTTATTTTCAAAAAAATACCATTATTCCATGCTAATTGATATCAAACAAGAAATTGAGTCCATGCATACCAGACTGTAAGTACATTAAACCCCATACTTACAATGAGCAGAAATTTATCATAGGCTTTATACCCCTTTATTCCAGCGAGATTAAACACAATCCAGAAAATGGCTACGATGATGTTTACTACGCTATTTACTGGATGATCCAATATCAGGGACAGGACAACCATAACAATCGGAATCAGCATTATTATTGCCATTCCAAACACCATTTTCTGTGTCATTGGCTTACCTTCTATTTCTCCTGGTGTAAAATCCCCTGCAAAAATTCGCATCACATCACCTAACAAATAAACTAACATTGTAGCAACCCATATGAATGAAAGTATTATCTTCACATCTTCCATAATTCTAACACATCCTCTACTTTGCTATATTTGATTCTGTACATCGATTGATATACAATTGCTTTCATAAATTCTTATTAGAATACATTCCATATAAAGTGATGACATGCATTATAACGAATATTTTCTAACAATTGAGAAATTATAGTTTGTTTATCTATTCTACAGTTATTACCACATTTCCCTTTTTGTGTCCTTTATCAACATAGGTATGAGCCTCGACCATTTGTTCCAACGGATATGATTTATCTATGACCGATTTTAGCTTCCCCGCCTCAATAATCTCTTTGAGGAAAATTAAATCTTCGGTCCTTTGGCTTGCTGTCCAATTTATTACACTCTTGCTGCTTGTCCTTGAAGTCCATTTCCCTCGAACAATAGATGACAGCCTAGGGTTAGCTATAAGATAGAATCCTTTATTCTTTAGCGATCTTAAACAACTTGAAAACGAGCTCTTTCCTACCACATCAAAAATAACATCATAGGTCTCACCGTTTTTGGTGAAATCTTCTTGAGTGTAATCAATGACATGGTCTGCACCAATCGAGCGCACCATGTCCAATTTCTTCGTGCTGGCTACGCCAGTCACTTCAGCCCCAAACATTTTGGCTATCTGCACGGCAAACGTACCAATAGTTCCACTCGCACCATTAATCAAAACCTTGTGTCCGCTCTGAATATTTACTTTTCTAAGAAAATGCAATGCTTCAAGTCCTCCAACAGGAACGGCGGCTGCTTCCTCATAGGTCGTATTAGCCGGTTTTAGTGCTACTATCCCCGTCTTCCCTCCATTCGATTCTTCAGGCAGACATATGTACTCTGCATAAGCACCAAAACCAAAACCGGTAGCTGCAAAAACTTGGTCATCTTTCCTAAACAGTTTTACATCTTTGCCTACTGCTTCAATTTTTCCGGCTAGCTCTTGTCCTAGTATTTTTTTTCTGGGTCCTCTGAAACCAACTGCTATTCGCATGGGGAGCCATAACAAGATGGTGATAGGGATTTCGCCTCTTCGAAGTTCACAGTCCCCTTTTGTTACTGTTGTTGCATATATTTTTATCAGTACTTCATTGTCCGTAGGAGTAGGTTTTTCTACCTCTTTGAGCTGAAGAACATCCGGAGGCCCGTATTTTGTACATACAATCGCTTTCATTTTATTTTCCATTTTTTCACCATTTTATTTTATTACTTATGTTCCACAGTTATTATCACATGTCCCTTTTTATTACCTGTTTCAACATACTTGTGGGCCTCGGCAGTCTGTTCCAGCGGATAGCGTCTATCTATGACCGATTTTAGCTTCCCTGCCTCAATAAGCTCTTTGAGGTAAATTAAATCTTCAATCTTTGGGTGTGCTGCCCTAAACATCACTTTTTTGTTGCTTGTCATTGAAGTCCATCGCCCTCGAACCATCTGTGACAGCCCCGGGTCAGCTATAAGATAGAATCCGTTTTGTTTTAGCGATCTTATACTACCTGAAAACGAACTCTTGCTTACAATGTCAAGAATAAAATCATAGGTCTCACCTCTTTTGGTGAAATCTTCTTGAGTGTAATCAATGACCTGGTCTGCACCAATGGAACGTAGCATGTCCAAGTTCCTCGTGCCGGCCACGCCAGTCACTTCACCCCCAAAGTACTTGGCAAGCTGTACCGCAAAAGTGCCTATGGTTCCAGAAGCACCATTAATCAAAACCTTTTGGCCGCTCTTGATATTTCCTTTTCTAATAAAATGCAATGCTTCAATTCCCCCAACAGGAACGGCGGTTGCTTCCTCATAGGTCATATTAGTTGGTTTTAGTGCTAGTACCCCTTCTTTAGGTTCTTCAGGCAGACATATGTATTCAGCATAAGTACCCATACCAACAAAACCGGTAGCTGCAAAAACTTGGTCTCCTTCCTTAAATAGCTTTACATCTTTACCGACTGATTCAATTTCCCCGGCTAACTCCATCCCTAGTATAGTTATTCTCTTTGGTTTTCTAAGACCAATATATAGTCGCATGAGGAGTCGGTACAAGATTGGTAATTTGAGACTTCGCTGTTCACAGTCCCCTGATGTTACTGTTGTCGCATGTATTTTTATCAGAACTTCATTGTCCTTAGGAGTAGGCTTTTCTATCTCTTTAAGCTGAAGAACATCCGGAGGCCCGTATTTTGTCCATACAATCGCTTTCATGAGTATTATTCTAAAGTTATGACTACATTTCCCTTTTTGCGCCCTGTATCAACATAACTATGAGCTTCAACAATTTGTTCAAAAGGATAGGTTTTATCTATGACCGGTTTTATCTTTCTCGCTTCAATAAGCTCTTTGAGGAAGATTAGATCTTCGGTATTTTCCTTTCCTGAGGATTTCAAAACGGAAAGAAAGATTCCTTTCTCCTTTAGCGCTCTCTTACATCGTGAAGACGAAGTCTTAGCTACAGCGTCAAAAATGATATCATAAGTCTCACCGCTTTGGGTAAAATCCTCTTTAGTATAATCAATTACCTTATCGGCGCCCAGAGATTTTACTAATTCTAAATTCGAGGTACTGCATACCCCAGTAACCTCCGCTCCAAAGTGCTTGGCAAGCTGTACTGCAAAGGACCCTACACTTCCAGAAGCGCCATTAATAAGAACTTTTTGTCCGCTCTGGATATTTCCTTTTCTAAGAAGAAGCAATGCTGTAAGTCCACCAGAAGCAAAGCCTGCGGCAGTTTCACCAAGGGTCAAATTGGTTGGTTTTAGTGCTAACATCCCATCTTCAGGCATACATTTGTACTCGGCATAACCACCAAACTTTACCCAGAAGGTAGATGCAAAAACCTGGTCGCCTTTTTTAAACAGCTTGACATCTTTGCCTACCGCTTCAATTTCCCCGGCTAGCTCCATCCCGAGTATAGGTCTTTTTGGTTTTCTGATACCTAACACTAAATGTAACATGAGAGTTTGAAATTTAGAAGTAGGGTGTTTACCCCTTCGCATTATCGCATCCCCTGCTGTTACTGTTGTTGCGTGTATTTTTATCAGTACTTCATTGTCCTTGGGAGTAGGTTTTTCTACCTCTTTGAACTGAAGAACATCGGGAGGTCCGTATTTTGTGTAAACAACTGCTTTCATAAGTCCTTATTAGAATACATCCTATATAAATTGAAGACTTGAGTAAAAGTCATCATTTATATACATTAATATCTTATTTTCATATAATTTTTTGACAAAAATCAAACAATAAATTGGTGCTTAAAATTAAACTAATTTGTTTTCTGAAGAAGAATTATGCCAAAATATTTCTGTGTTGTCTTTTTTTGATTGTATTAAATTATAATATCCTCGGGAATCAAATTTTCTATTCCAATCAAGAAAAAAAGATTAATGTAATTAATAAAGTTCAAAAAGATATTGAAAAGAATATAAAAACATCGACAACCCCATTAACTCCTTTTGTTATCGATGATTCAGGGGGTGGAGATTATACATGGGCTCAGGCTGTCTCACAACCATGGTGTTCTGGAGGAGGTACTTCGGGAAATCCTTATGTTATTGATGATATATATGTAGATGTAGGAGGTTCTGGAAGTGGGATTCTTATTAGGAATTCTAATGTATATTTTAAAATAGTAAATTCTACCGTTGTTAATGGGGGAGGTGGAATGTGGGATAGCGCAATTAGATTTGAAAATGTAAATAATGGAATATTACATAACAATACTATATTAAATAATGATGGTTCAGGAATTACATTATATACTGGAAGTGAAAATAATATCGTTCAAAATAATAAATTGAGTTCAAATATTTTCGGAATTCATATATCAGAATCAAGCAACAATAATAGAATTTATAATAATACAATAATAGATACAATAAATAGAGGAATTTTAGTTTCAGAAAGTAATAATTGTGTTGTTGATGGTAATACAGTAATTAATTCCGGGAATGGAATTGTAGTTACTATGGATAGTCAAAATGCAAACATAACAAATAACCTCTTATTGCATAATCCTCGTATGAAAACAGGATTATATATTCGGGGCATGAATACATATGTTTCGAATAATACTATGATTGGTAATGGATTGGAACTGTATGGTAGCACATCAGAATTAGCATCAATAAGTATTGATCCGCTTAATAATGTGAACGGGAAACCAGTTTATTACTATAAGAATGAAAATGGATTAGGAATGGATAATTTTACGAATGCTGGTCAAATTTTACTATATAATTGTAATAATTCAGTAATATCGAATCTGAGTTTTTCAAATGGTCATTCAGGAGTAACTTTATGGCATTCTAATAATAATAAAATAACGAAAAATAATTTTTCAACCAACTTTTATGGTATAGACATTTATGCATCTGAATATAATAATATATCCGAGAATATCATAACGGATAATATTGGTTGGCATGACATGGGAAGTATAGGAATTTATCTCGCTTCAAGCGATAATAACATAATTCAAAGAAATGTAGTAAAAAATAACACAGCAGAAATGCCCTTTCCATTTCCCTTTCAACAGGGTGGGATTAACTTAGAAATTTGTTCCAATACTTCAATCGATTCTAATGAAATAGCATATAATTCTTGGGGCATAGCTAGTCTGGGAGGTTCACATAATAATATAAAAAAAAATAACATCTCATACAATATTTGGGATGCGATATATCTCTCAGGAAACAATTTTACAATATCATCAAACAAAATTAGCAATAATCAAAGAAATGGAATTAATTTGAGAGGATATAATCATACTATTTATAACAATACAGTTTATTCAAATGTTGAGAATGGATTTGAAATTCTTCAAAGTGATAATAATACTATTTTTAGAAATGATATACAAAGTAATTCTAATAAAGGAATTAGCTTAGATAGTGATTCAGAGAGTAATCTTCTATATTTAAATTTTTTCATAGCAAATAAAATAAATGCTATTGATAATGGAAGTTATAACTATTGGGATAATGGAACAATAGGAAATTATTGGGATGATTACGATGGTGTTGATGTAAACAATGACGGAATAGGTGATACTCCATATTTAGTTCCAGGTACAGCGGGAAGTCAAGATAATTTTCCAATATATGCTCCAGTTATTACAATAATGTTTCCTTTACCTGATAATGTATTTGGTTTAGTTGCCCCAAATTACCAGATTTCCATTGATGATCCCGATTACAATTTTACATGGTATTCGCTCGATGGAGGATCTACTAACATTTACTCCAACGAGACAATGGGAACGATAGATCAGAGTGAATGGGACAAACAAAGTAATGGTACGGTAATGATTTCTTTCTATGCAAATAATTCCTTGGGAAATGTAGGGCAAGCCGAAGTTACGGTTCGAAAAGATATTTTAGCTCCTTTAATTACAATTAATTCCCCGAGCGAAAATCAAGTGTGTGGAGTGAACGCTCCAACTTTCGACTTAACCATACTTGAGCACGAGATCGACTCAACTTGGTACACATTAGATTACGGAAGCATTAATGTATCGTTCACTGGTTCAACGGGAACAATTGATCAAACCGAATGGGCAAAAAAAGGAGGAGGGACCTTCCCTATAAGATTTTACGCGAACGATTCCTTTGGAAATGTAGATTTTTCCGAAGTTAATGTGGTTAAAGACCTTACATCACCAGTTATATCGATTAACTCGCCCGATCCTTATGAGCTCTTCGGAAAAGCACCACCTAATTTTGATATAACTATAACTGAATCGAATCCCGACTTAATGTGGTATACTCTTGATTCTGGTGCTACTAACGTCACATTTGGTAGTTTAACTGGGACGATAGATCAAACGGAATGGAATAAACAAGGAAACGGCACGGTCATTATAGTATTTTACGCGAAAGATAAGGGAGGAAACGAAGGATATGCAGAAGTAATTGTAAGGAAAGACATTAGCGACCCAATTGTTACAATAAATACTCCAATAGAGAACGATCTTTTTGGATTTACAGCTCCTTCCTTCAGCGTAACAGTAATTGAACCTGATTTTGAATCAATGTGGTACACTCTCGATGACGGGGTAATCAATATTACAACCGCTGGTTTTACAGGAGATATAAGTCAAACGGAGTGGAACAAAAAAGGGAGTGGTATGATAACCATTAGATTTTACGCAAACGACACATGGGGCAATAAAGGATATGCTGAAATAACAGTAGAAAAGGATGTAACTGATCCCATTATTCAAGTCAATGTCCCAGTTGAAGATGAGGTATTTGGGTATGATGCTCCTAGTTATGATGTTTCAATTACTGATTCTAATCTAGATTCAATGTGGTACACGTTGGATAATGGTGCAACTAATATACTTGTATTTAGCTCTACGGGATTTATTGATCAATCAGTATGGGATAGCAAGGGAAGCGGAATTGTGCCAATTAGGTTTTACGCAAACGATACCATGGGAAATACCGACTATACCGAAGTAATAGTCATAAAAGATCTTATTGATCCAATTGTTAACATCATTTCTCCTAATGAAAATGAAGTATTTGGCGCTGACGCTCCCGATTTTGAAATCTCACTAATTGAATTGAATTTAGATACAATGTGGTATACTTTAGATGGTGGTTTAACTAATATTACTCTCAGCAGCCTTACTGGAACTATATCTCAAACGGAATGGGATAAAAAAAGCACCGAAGATGTTACTATCAGATTTTATGCCCGTGACGAATCAGGAAACGAAGACTATGCCGATGTAACCGTAAGTAAGGATACAAGTATTCCTATAATTACCATTAATTCCCCCCTTATAGATGAATTTTTTGGATTCCGACCCCCTCAATATAATATAACCGTAGTAGAGCCAAATATCGATATGATGTGGTATACTTTAGATTATGGGGCCACTTTGATACCGTTCACAGAGTTTACAGGCACTATCGATCAAATAGAATGGGATAAGTTCGGCGATGGTACAGTTGTCATTAGATTTTACGTAAGGGATAAAGGCGATAACGAGGCTTTTGTGGAAGTGAGTATGAATAAGGATTTAGTCACACCCTTAATTACAATCAACGAGCCCGAATTCGGAGAAGTATTTGTAGATATTGCTCCACTCTATAGCATTACTATAGTTGAAACCTCTTTGGATTCGTATTGGTATTCTTTAGATGATGGTCAAACCAATTATACTATTCCAGAATTAACTGGGGCAATAAGCCAAAGTGCTTGGAATAGTTTATCAGATGGACACATAACTTTGAGATTTTATGCGAAAGACGAGGCTGGAAATGTCGGTCAGAGTTCAGTAATCATTACAAAAAGAACAAGTTCAGAACCGATTCCTCCTGGAATCCCTGGATACGATCTTTACCTCCTTTTAGGAGCGCTTAGCGTAATATCTGCTCTTCTTATCAGAAAACGACTGAAATCCTAACTCAACTTTTTCTCCTTTTTTTAAATTAAGTATAAATACGAGCGTGACCTACTTTAGTAATAACGATTTTGACAAAAATCAAACAATAAACTGGTGCTTAGAATTAAACTATTTACTCTTTTAAAGAAGAAATATACAAAAGTATTTCTGTTCTGTCTTTTTTTAACATCTACATTACCCGCAATGAATTTTGATTTCTTCGGGAATCAAATTTTCTACTCCAATCAAGACAGAACGAATGCTGTAATTAACGAGAAAAAAGATATCTATAGTAGCAATGGTTATCAAGTAGTTGATCCAATTAACATTACAACGGGGAGCGATTGGGCTCTGTATCCATTTATTACGGGCAACGGTTCTGCGTCTAATCCATACATTATAGAAAATGTTGAAATAATTGGTGATGGGATTAAAACGATAATATCCGGTAATGACACATTACTCAATACATCATATGTAGGAATATATATTAATGCCGGTGGTTCATTCATTATACGGAATTCCAAAATTTCCCATACTTCAATTGGGATTCAATTGTATGTCAGCGTCCCACCTGGGAGCTATCCAATTTCAAATGTTGAGATAAGTGATTGCAGTATAGGTCTTTATAGTAGATGGACTCATGTTGATGTAAATATCTCAAATTGCTATATTCACGATTGCAACTGGGTTTCAATTGCGGCTAAAATTGATTTTAATAACTATTTAGATTATGGAGGAGTCGGTATTTGGGTTAGATCAGATGGAGGCATTATTAATAATTGCCGTATTGAAGATTGCTCAATAGGAATGGTGGCGGGATTAGTTCAAGAAAATCGTTATAATGAATTTATAAATTGTGGATTTGTTCCAGATTGGATATATATGTTTGTTACAGACTATGATATTACTAATACGGTCAATGGTAAACCAATAGGGATCTTCTGGGGAATAGATAATTGGGTTTTTACTAACGCATCTCTTTATGGACAATTAATTTTTGCTTCTTGCAGTAACCTTACTCTTAATAATATTCATATAACAGAGCCATGTAGTATTGGAATCCAACTGTATTCTTCAACTTTTCCAGACCAAAAAAATATTTTGAGTAATATTATATGTGAAAACCAAAAACTCGCAATGTATATTAGAGGAGGTAAAATATTTGGAGATAATCTTTATGTTAAAAATTGCGAAGCGGGATTTTATTTTAACGGCATAGTAAATAGCGAGTTTACAAGAGTTATGACAGATAATACTAAAGTTCCGATCTATATGACATCGCAAATTGGAAACTTTACGATTGAAATTGAAAAATCCACTAAATTTTATTTAGTTGATTGGAATGCTTGGTATGGGGATATCTTAAAAATTGTACCTGGAGATGATGTAAATATGTCATATATTACGGAATTGGGAATGTCAGGTTATATTGTCCAATTTAACGCTTTTGGCACTTATCATCTTAATCTTACCATACCTTCATTTGGCCAAGCTATTTTTACAGTGAAATCAGTTCCCCGTAATATCCGACCAGATACACTGACTACTCTTCGAGATTTTCCTTTTATTTTGTACTGGAGCATTACAATATTAGCGCTACTAGTTTTTATTGAGTTTTGTCGTAAGTATTACAAAAAATAAATATAAAAATAAATATATTATACGCAATCCAGAGGTTGTAAATCTATGAAAAAAACCATCAAGCGAGTATTAATTACTTTAGTTTTAGGGATAGTATCTATTTTTATTGCCAGTGTTATTTCCTTCCTCATATTCTTAGTGCTTCCCGGTGATCCAGTATTAGCTTATTTACCCAGTCACTTTACTCAGGAACAATATGATGCCATGTCCCATATGTTAGGATTCGATAGACCAATTATCGAACGATTCTTTCTATATCTAGGAGATATGCTTTCGGGTAATTGGGGGCATTCCATAAGTATCTTAAGGGGTGCTCCAGTATACGAGTTGATAATGGATCGAATGCCATCCACTTTATACTTTTTACTTATACCTTTAGTTCTAGGGTTTGTCCTGGGTTTTATTCTTGGAAATTATACTATGAAATTTAACACCAGAACAGGAGAAAGAGTTGTGCAAATTCTTTCACTACTAGGATTTGCTATCCCTATAATATTACTGACCTTATCGTTCCAATTCTTTCCAATATCTAATTTAGTATTTTTGTGGATTGTCTTAACAATTTCACATATGGCATTGACTATTATTTTAGTTCGCATATATCTCAAAAATTTATCAAAAGACAAAACAAAAAAACATTCGAATATCCTTTTCATCTTAGTAGTTGGAGTTAGTTATGGAATTATATATACATTTTTTATACAAATAGAAATAATGTTTAATTTTGGAGGAATAGGTGAACTTCTGCTTCAAGCATTGAGCTCCACCGATAACTGGGTTATTAATGGGGTGACATTTATAATCTTGATTAGTGCCCCGATCTTTATCATTTTCTCTCTTTTCTCATTCTTTCTTTTTGGAAAAATTAGGCATGGGCTTACAGATAAACAACACTAAAAAGAAAAAACTTCTTTTTTTTATTTAAGGGAATTTAAAAAAGTAAATACTTCAAATTCATTCCAACCGGTTTTATAATACTTAATTACCATGAGAGTATTAATCTCAAAAAAAGTATTAGTGATTTAAATGAGTTTTGAAGAAGATTTTGATGATGAATTTAAACCCGTTAAGTCAAAAACACCAGCTTCAAAGACGCCATCCTCAGGAAAAAAGTCCACCTTGTATTTCATGTCCACCATCGGTCCTGGTGAAAAGAAGGAAAAATTAACCGTGAATGACGCCAATCGAGTAAGCGACATTAAGAATACTTTAGGAAATTTATTCG
>JAEOTS010000009.1 GCA_016839745.1 Promethearchaeota archaeon | reverse complement strand
TTTGGGAGGTATTTGTGTTAGCCCTACTCATAGATAAATTCATTAACGAGTATTTATAAAAAAGGTTGCATAAACAATGATTGAGTATTTCAATTTATCATTGATTTAATATTTTTTGTAAAATCTCGTTTATATTTTTCTAATTAGCAAAGAAAAATTACAATTATGTAAAGATAATAACACGAAAGCTTTAGAATAATTCTAACATTATAAGGAGAAATCATTTTTTAAAGATAGGGCAAACTATGGCAGAAGAAATAATAAAAAAGAACGATTTAATTTACTTAATTCTTGATAATAGAAGAAAGTGGTT
Source organism: Promethearchaeota archaeon (assembly GCA_016839745.1). Classification (GTDB taxonomy): domain Archaea; phylum Asgardarchaeota; class Lokiarchaeia; order Sigyniarchaeales; family SOKP01; genus SOKP01. Next base: position 81,817 of record JAEOTS010000009.1, on the reverse strand, counting down.
GGTTACTGTAGAAGAAGGGAGAGAATTTCAAACTCATAAAGGTATCATAAAATTCGATGAAATTATAGGAAAACCTTTTGGTTCCGTAATTTTTTCGCAACCTTATGAAACTCAAGGATACAAATTCTATGTTCTTAAACCATTACCATCCGATTATGTGATTTATATGAGCCGCAAGACTCAAATAATATATCCAGAAGACGCAGGGTTAATCTTAGTCTATTCTGGAATCGGACCAGGGAGTAAGGTTATCGAAGCGGGTTGTGGTTCTGGAGCATTAACCTGTATTTTAGGAAATTATGTCCGCCCGAATGGATATATTTTTTCGTATGATATTAGAGAAAAAAGTTTGAAAAGGGCTTTAAGTAATGTTATAAAGGCTAACTTGAAAGATTTCGTTTCAATTCAATATGGAGATATTTTAATCGATGATTTTGAGCACGCTAATGTTGATTCTGTTGTTTTAGATATGCCACAACCTTGGAAGGCAATTGAAAGAATTAAAAAATATCTAAAATTCAGTGGAACTTTAGTTTCTTTTTCACCAACAATAGAACAAGTTAAAAAAACAACTTTTGCTCTACAAGAGAACGAATTTTATGAAATAAATACGTACGAATTAATAAAAAGGAAATTTCAAGTAAAAGAGAACGCAACCCATCCTGAAGTTCGAATGATTGGGCATACGGGCTACATAACGTTTGCAAGAAAAATCAAAGATGTTAGAAATCCTTATCGAGAAAAGAAACCAAAACAAGACGAGTTTGTAGAATTAAACGGTATGCCTTTAAGAGGTGATGAAAAATAGTGATAAATTATAGAGACTTCGCAAAATTAGATTTACGCGTTGGAATTATTAAGATTTGTGAATCTATTCCAAAATCTAAGCATCTGTATCGATTATTAGTGGATTGTGGTGAGGAAAATTTGAGACAAATTATTACTGGAATTTCTAAGTTCTATTCATCAGAAGAATTAGTTAATAAGAAAATTGTTGTTTTAACCAATCTTATGCCAAAAAACATTATGGGATTAGAAAGTCAAGGAATGCTTTTAGCGGCTGATTATAACGGTGAAGCCTTTTTACTAAAATTAGATGAGAGGAACGAAAAAAATGTCCCAATTGGAAGCAAAATAAAGTAATTAAAAGCCTTTTAATTTAACACCGGTTTGGAACTCTTTCTTTTTCTTATACCTCTCCGTTTTGAAGTAGTGCTTCTTTTTCTCTGGTAATATATTAATATATTTCCTTAAAATATCTTCAACAAAAGCTTTAGTCGCTTTGTTTGGTATTTTAATCGGATTGGATAGATTTGCAAGAATCTCTTTGTCTTTGGAGTCCGGAGTAAGCCCAATATTCTTTATTGGAATGTGAAATGAATGAATAAAATAACCAGTACTTTTCTCTTCGTGAGCAATTACTCTTAAAATATTTGCTTCTTCTTTTTTTATTTTGAAATCAATTAATTTTTTACCGGGGCGTACGATAATTGTAATATAAAGTGGAAGGTTATTTTTCGGATCGTGAATTTTTTTTAAGAATTCGTCCAGCTTGTCACTCATTTTAATTCAAGAAGCTAATAAGTTCTGTAATATATATAGTTTTAAATTAGTATAATTAATTAAATTTATTATTAAAAATAACGAAGTAGTGAAAGAAATCATGACCGTTATATTAGAAACTTTTGATTTAAAAACTAAAGCTTATTGCGATGTAATTAACATCACTTCCCAAGTGCAAAACGCAATTGAAAAAACAGGATTGAAAGACGGTATCGTGAATGTTCATGTTGCGGGATCCACTGGCGCGATATCAACTATTGAATATGAACCCGGATTAGTTCAAACGGATATTAATGATTTTCTAGAAAAAATAATTCCTTACAAAAAGAATTATGCACACCACAAAACATGGCACGACTATAATGGAGCAGGACATCTAAGAAGTTTCCTAATCAAAACTTCTCAAACTTTCCCCTTTCATAATAACAAGTTAATTCTTGGCAGCTGGCAAAATGTTTGCTTTTTGGAGAACGACGAAAAACCCCGACATAGGACTATTTACTGTCAAATTATTGGGGAATAACTACCTAAAAATAAAATGAAAAAAATTTATATTCTTTTTGATATCTTATTAAATTCGTCAACAAGCATGTCGTAAACTTCTCGGCGGCGAATAGCCTCAAATTTATCTATCGTCTTTAGGATAGTTTTATGGCGTTCTTGTATCATACTTTTAAAAAGTGGAATTTTTCGGACCACATGTTCAAATTTATTCTTCTGTGTTATTTGGTAATTTAAAAATTCCAAAAAGTTGTTTTCTTCTTCTATCAATTAAATCCTCTTTTTTAAATTAGTATTTTGACCAAATTAAAATGACAATCAATAAAAAATAGTAGTGTCATGTATGTATTTTTCGAGTAATATTAGGGATTTGAGATAGAAGGACGCAAATTAGAAAAAGACAATAAGGTTAAAAATAATGAATTTCACTTATATTTAAAAAATTTCATTATATTCTTCATTTAAAAAAGGTTCTATAAGTTTTTTTTAAATTTTGATTTATTTTTGATGAGTACCGGTTTGAGATTATGGAAAGAATTATTAAGGTAATAGTATCCGGTTTGGATAATGCGGGTAAAACATCAATTCTGACGGCGCTAAATAAAAAATACGACTTTCAAAAAGATATAATTTCCCTCACACCAACTATTCGAGTTGAATATCAAGCCACAGAGTTTCTAAAAAATCGAATAGTTTTTTGGGATATGGGAGGACAAGAGAAATATAGAAAATTATATCAAGAAAAACAAGAACTATATTTTTCTAACACGGACTTACTTATCTATATCATCGATATTCAAGACACAAAAAGAATCAAAACTTCTCTAACATATTTAGATGCAATCTTGCAGAGCTTTAAGAAGCATAAGATGGATGTGCCTCTTATAATTAGCTTTCATAAGTTTGATCCTGAATTTAGTGGAAATGAAGGAATGATTGAAGAAATAGAATCGTTAAGAGAGCATTTATTAAAAAAATATCCCTCTTATAAAATATTATTTCAACAAACATCAATTTACGATATAATCTCAATTATTCAGTTGATTTCTTATGGGCTATCCGTATTTGACGAAAAATTTTTCGATTTGTCTGAGTTGTTAGAGAAATATCTCATACAATTTGAGAGTGAATCGTTAATTTTGTTTGATAAAAATGGAATAATTTTAAGTGAGTATTATAAGGACATTATTGAACCTGAAATATACGTCGAACTTATAGAATCCATTAAAGAACACTTGTTTCTACTTAAAAGGATGCAAGAAGAATCTTATGAAACCGATTACGCTCTCTCATCAATAGGGGACGAGCTAATATCGTATCTACATAGAATTGAACTAGAAAATGAGTCATTATTTGTTTCAGTAGTTATTAAAGAAAAGCTAAAGGAACCGTTTTTAGAGAAATTTTCAGACTTTATATCGGAATTAATAGAGATATTGAAACCATTACTAACGCGATCCTAAGTATTCACTAATCGATTTTTAAAAGCTCTCTCGCCTTATCAATTAATTTTTCTTTCTTCTTCTGATGTTGCTTAATAAATTTCAAGACCTTCTCAACGCATTGCGATTTATGTTCACCGCACAATAACTCTCCTTTAACACATCTTTCAAATTCATCAGCTAGTACATCATCATCTTCTTCAAAATGATACATTAACATTTTATAAATCATACATTTTCTAGGTTCTCCCCCAAGTTCTTGTTGTTCTTTCTTATTTTTACGCCCCCCAGTCAAAGCACCCTTAACTTTATTTTCTATTGATTCTAAGGATTCGTTGAAAGTGAAAGAACTATTAGGATTTCTCTTTGCCATTTTATCTGATCCATCTATCCCCGCTAAAAGATAATGATATGTTGCTCCAGGTAAGAAAAATGTTTTATAATACCTCCGTGTAAGATCTCTAGTAAGCCTTATATGTGGATCCTGATCGATTCCTACGGGGACTATAGTTGGTTGTGGTCCTTCTATAACCTGAGGAAGAACAATATCCCCTACTTGGATCAGAGCGGCTAAATAGAGCCCAAACGTTTTCTCTCCGTAAATTGCGTTTAACATTTTTTGAGTTACTAATCTACTTACTTTAAAGCATATGTCTTTAACCAGGGGCTCCTTAGATTGTCTCCAAATATATGTTCTATCTGGCGAAGGATCTAACCCAAACGCTAATATATCAGCAAGATTATCTACTGCATTTGGTTCCGCCTCTTCGTAAGATATTCCATTATCTTCCCAAGATTCAATATCTGCTATGCCATAATACACTGTCCCTCCCATCTTTTGAAATTCAACGATTTCTAAAGCAGTAGTTGAAGTCCCTAAATGATACGGTCCAGATGGTTTAATACCACTCATTACAGCCCATGGTTTGTTTTCTTCAATTGCCTTAAACACTAAAGCTAAATCGCGATGACCAAAAATAATTTTTCTTCTGAAAAATCTATTCTTTATTAGCTTTTGTCTTAATACTTCGTTGACTTCTTCAATTCCAAATTCTCTTATTATTCTCTCGTAATCCTCATCATCTAAAGGACTAGAAGAACCCCATGGATCCAGCATTTTTTTAAAATTCTCTTTTTTTGTTTCCACAGTATAATATTATTGATAATAATAAAAATAGAAACCAATTAAAAATTTTGATACAGATTGAGACTATTTAAGTGTATGAATAATATTTTAAACTCTTTCTTCTCTTTTTAGCTTCAATTTGTTAATGGAACTTGGCTTTAATTAAAAGGATATAAGAACAACATATAATAATTCAACATTTATTCTTATAATTAAGATGACAGAAAATGAAACTAATAATGAAGAAGAATGGAAGGAAAAGTTAACAGAGGAACAGTATCGCGTGCTACGATTAAAAGGAACTGAAAAACCCTTCACAGGAAAACACTGGAATAATAAGGAAAAGGGTATTTATTATTGTGCAGGATGTGGGACTCCTCTTTTCCATTCAAAATCTAAATTTAAATCAGGTTCAGGATGGCCTAGTTTTTCAGCCCCCATTACTGATTCTAATATCAATGAGACCCCGGATAATAGTTTAAGCATGAGAAGAACAGAAGTATTATGCAGCAAGTGTGGAGGGCATTTGGGACACGTATTTGATGATGGACCTAAACCTACTGGCTTACGATACTGTATGAACTCGATCTCTTTGGATTTCAAGCCAAATAATAAAGAGGATTAGGATAATTTATTGCTAATGTTTTTATGAAAGAACAATTGAAGAATTTTTATATTCTTTTAGAACCATATTTGAATTAGTTTTCGTTACATATTCCTTTTCATTTAGGTCCCGTATAAAATTATGGACATCTTGAGCTTCTTTAAATCTGCAAATTAATGCAGCAGATTGTTCTCCTGTCGTGTGAAAGACTGAACAAACTTCTGGTTTTTTTGTTATTTCTTCCAAAATTTCTGGGGTATGCTTCCCATCTATGTTTATTCTTATTAAAAATGTTAACTTATAACCTAATATTTCGTTATTAAGTTTAAGAGTATACCCTTCAATTACCTTGTTTTCCTCCAACTTAGAGATTCGATTGTGGATTGTGCCTATTGAAATTTTTAACTCATCTTGGATTACTCGATAAGATGTTTTGGCGTTTTCTTGCAATATTTTTATAATAGCCTCATCTATATCGTCAAGCGTAATTTTTATTTTTCCGTTTACAGATTCTTCTTTCATCTTTAATAAGTGAGAAAATAATTCTATCCTTAAAATTTGTTCAACATTGCAAGTATTTATTGAATATTTTATATAATTTTCCAATCTCAAAATTTTTATTTTTAAATGATCTCCTAATCATAAAATTCTTATAAATTGAGTCATTAATAAAAACAAAAATTAATAATTTTTAAAAACAAAAAAAAGGTAAAATTATGTCTGTACCGATTATAATTCTCAGAGAAGGAACAGAAGAAACGAAAGAAAAAGAAGCTCGCATGCAAAACATAAATGCTATTATGGCAATTACCGAAACAGTCAAATCTACGCTTGGACCGAGAGGTATGAATAAAATGCTTGTAGATTCTGTAGGAGATGTTACAATAACAAACGATGGTGCTGAAATTCTAAAACTACTTGATATAGATAATGTTGCTGCAAATATGATGGTAAACATCGCTAAATCTATTGATGAGGACATCGGAGATGGCACTACTACTGCTGTTATATTTTCAGCTGCTTTACTGGGAAATGCTCTTGAACTTATCGAACAGAATGTTCATCCAAAACCCATTACTCACGGTTATAAACTAGCAGCAGATAGAGCTTTAAAACTGGTAAATGAATTGGCTGCCAAAATATCTCAAGATGATGATAAGATACTTATAGATGCCGCTAAAACCGCTATGAACTCTAAAGATATAGTAGGAGTAAAAGATTATTTCGCTGAATTGACTGTAAAAGCTATAAAACACATAAGGGGAGAAGATGGAAACACCTTCTCGAAAGTAGGAAATGTCAAAATTGTAAAAGTTCCTGGGAAATCGCTAAGAGAGTCTGAGCTGATAAATGGTGTTTATATAGAGAAAGAGAAAGTAAACGCCGCAATGCCTGATGTAGTAAAAAATGCGAAAATTGCAGTTATTAGAAGAAAACTTGACGTCGTAAAAACAGAATTTGATGCTCAAATAAGAATTTCAAATCCTGCTGACATCCAAAAATTTCTCGAACAAGAAGAAAAAATTCTCATTGATTACTTGAAAATTTTTACAGATTTAGGCGTGAATATGGTTGTTAACAATAAAGACATATCTGATAAATTTGGAGCTTATTTAGCAAAGGAAGGTATAGCAGCAATCAAAAATCTCGGAGATTCTGATATGAAAGCTGTAACAAAAGCAATTGGAGCTAACACAGTTGACGATCTTCATTCTTTAACCGAAGAAGACTTAGGTTTCGCAGAGAAGATAAAATTTGAAAAACTTGCCAACAATGAGTATACACTATTTACGGGTTGTAAAAATCCCAAATCTGTTTCGATACTGCTTAAAGGAGGTTTAGAGAAAATCTTAAATTCTGCTGAGATCACTTTACACGATGTGCTTTCAGTAGTTGCAAAAGTTATGGACACCGAAGCCGTTGTTGCTGGTGGTGGGGCAATATACATTGAACTTGCGAAAAGATTAAGAGAATATGCAAACGAAATGAGCGGTAAAGAACAGCTCGCTGTATATGCGTTTGCAGTTGCCTTAGAAGAAATTCCAAAAACTTTAATCAAAAACGCAGGTTTAGACGAAATAGAAAACATGACTGAATTACGTGCTGCTCATAAAACTGAAAACGATAAATGGAAAGGAATTGATACCCTTACTAACGAAATTGGAGATAATTTTGAGAAGGGAATAATTGAACCTGCGGCTTTAGTTAACCATGTAATCAAAGCTGGAAGCGAATTGGCAAACTTGATTTTAAGAGTAGACAGAATTATCAGTGCCAAGGGTAGTCGCCCACCTGGATTATAATAAACTATTTGAAATTTCTATTTTTTCTTAATTTTTTTATTTATTTTATATAATAATTAACATCTTCTAAAAAAAATTCAATAATCCGCTTTAATAAGTTTTTTAATGCTTTTTTAACTTCTTAAGACATTAACTTGATACTGATTAAAATGTATTATAAAGAAGCTTTTTCGAAATATGTTGATAATGCGTTAATTTCTCAAAAGGATGTTAAGAAGTTATATGCTTTACAAAATGAGGATGTATTAAAAATTGTAAACCAATTTGTAGATCTCTGTAAACCAAGTAAAGTTACTGTAATCTCTGATTCTAAAGAGGATATTGAATATGTGAAACAGAAATCTGTATCTAATCAAGAAGAATCTACACTCCAAACAGAAGGACATACTATTCACTACGATAGCTATTATGATCAAGCAAGAGATAAAGAAAATACTAAAGTCCTAATTCCAAAAGGCGCATATCGAAGCCCCTGGATTAATACTATGGATAGAGATGAAGGTCTCGAAGAAATTTTAGACATTATGGATGGGTGTATGAAAGGCAAGGAATGTCTCGTTAGGTTTTTTTGTCTTGGACCATTGCACTCAAAATTTACTATTGGAGCATTACAACTCACAGATTCGTTTTATGTTGCTCATTCTGAAGATCTTTTATATCGAAAAGGGTATGAAGAATTCAGGGAATTGAATGGATCCAACGATTTCTTTTACTTTATACATTCTGCAGGGGAGCTTGTGGGAAACCCTCCCGTCACCAAGAATATTGACAAACGTAGAATATTTGTTGATTTACAAGAAGGGCGAGTATTGACTGTTAATAACCAATATGCCGGAAATTCTCTTGGATTAAAAAAATTAGCCTTACGCTTAGCAATACATAAAGCAAATAATGAAGATTGGCTCACGGAACATTATTTTATATTAGGAGTTCGCCCGAAAGGAAAAAATCGAGTAACCTATTTTACCGGAGCTTTTCCAAGTGCTTGCGGAAAAACATCAACTGCGATGCTTCCCGGACAACTGATTGTAGGGGATGATATTGCATATTTACGTTCGTGGAAAGATGGTTTTGCTCACGCCGTCAACATAGAGAAGGGAATTTTTGGAATTATTAAAGATGTAAACGCAAAAAACGATCCAGTGATTTACGAAGCGCTTACTTCTCCAAGAGAATTAATTTATTCTAACGTTCTCGTAAAAGATGGTAAACCCTATTGGATTGGAATGGGTGTAGATCATCCCAAAGATGGCTTTAATCATTATGGTGACTGGATTGATGGAATGACCGATAAAAACGGTAATAAAGTAACCCACGCCCACCCAAATGCTCGATATACAATTAACCTTATGGATCTTTCTAATTGTGATCCTAAATTAGAAGATCCTGATGGAGTACCAATCCACGGAATATTTTACGGCGGAAGGGATTCAGATACAATGCCTCCCGTAGTGGAAAGCATTAATTGGGAGCATGGAATTTTTTTAGGGGCTATTATCGAATCTGAAACAACAACCGCAACTCTTGGTGCTGTCGGCGTTAGAAAAGCTAGCCCAATGGCAAATCTCGATTTCTTGGTTGTCCCACTAGGTAAATATCTAAAAAACCACCAAAAATTTGGCCACCAATTGAAGCATTGTCCCCAAGTATTTTCAACGAACTACTTTCTTAAAGGAAAGGATGGAAACTATTTAAATGGCATTTTAGATAAAAAAGTATGGGTTATATGGGCAGAAGGACGCACCAAAGGAGATTACGAAGCTATTAATTCACCAATTGGTTATCTTCCGAAATATGAAGATTTGAAAAATCTTTTCAAGTTAGAATTAAATCAAGATTATTCTCATGAGGATTATATCGAGCAATTCACGCTTAGAATTAGTTTTCTGCTTAATAAATTAAACCGTATGGAAGAGATGTACAAGGCAGAAAAGGAAATTCCAAAATTCTTCTGGGATGTTCTCTTTAAGCAGAGAAATGATCTGATAGATATGCAAAAAAAATTCGGAAAAGAAGAAATAATACCCTCAGAATTATCTCAAATTTAAATTTAGAGGTTATATTAAGAGTTTTAACCCATGTTTTACCTTATAGGTTTTATTTATCCTGTCAACTTCAATAAATCTCTTTATTTCAAGGTTATTTAACAAATCTCTCATTTCAACGGGATTCTTATTCAGCTTTTCTTGCAAACCTTCTATGTTTGTTTCGTATGAACGGAGCACTGTGAGGAGCGAAGAATAATGATCGTATATTCGATTCACAAGAAATTTCAACGCCTCTTCTAAGTTTTCTCCTGTTCTGGTGTTAGTTGGAAAAATCACTGAATCTTCACGAAGATAATTCTGGGACCTCACTACTTCGGCATGTCGTGCTCCTGCAACATCTTGTTTATTTGCTAAATATACTATTGGTATATCGGGACTTAGAACCTTTCTAAGAGAATTTAAAATTATAATTGCATCTTCGTCTTTTTCTGGGTGAGCCGCATCAAATATAAAAATTAGACCATCAGCTCCTCGCACGACAACATCTCTCATAACATTAAATCTTAATAAACCAGGAGTTCCAAATAAGAAGACATCAAACCCATTTAATTTAACGCTACCTAAATCCATTCCAACTGTATAATACTTGTTGTCTCTGGCTTTTGCCTCTACATTCAAAGCTTTTTCGTCAAAGTACTTAATGAAACTTGACTTACCGCTCTGTGTTGGGCCCGAAACTGTTATTTTCATGATGAACTGCTCGTTTTTTGAATCCAATTGTTCCCAGTAAAGCTTTCGTCGGACTCTTATTACAATAGATGTTTATTATTTGATCATTAACTTAAATGAGTTTTTAATTGGGATTAATATATGGATAATATGACTCTTATCTTCTGCGTAAAATCACATTGTTCTCTCTATCGTAATAAATGAAGTCTACAATATCCCAAAATTGTATATAAATGTCATTTAAGTAATAAAATTAAGCATTTAAATATGTTTATATCTTAACATTATAGGTCATTCAGAGTATTATAAGGATTTTCACCAAATGGATTCCCAATAAAAAGAGAAACTTAAAACTAAACAATAAATTTCATTTTAAGGTTGAAATTCTTCTGCTCTATTAGCTTTTCTTTTACTAAAGCTTATAATTTGAGCTATCATTTTCGATTTTTCGATAGAGGTATTGGAATCGCTGGGTTCGTTAATATATCCTTTGTTTAAAGCAAGTTTGTATATCTTCTCTCCAGCTTTAGTACGAATTAAAGTGGTGGTTAATCCTTGTTGCGATGCAATTCCCCCAAAAGAAATATCTGCGAAGTAATTCGTAAAATTTTCACATACTCTACACGCATGTCTCATAATATCTTGTAGATCTGAAAATTCTATTATCAGTGGTTCATCTTTGTTTTTAAGATTTATAATTAAGTTCTCCTTAATATTCATCTTTTCAATATCATTAAAAGAGAAATTAAATCTTTCTTCTATTCTCGCCCTAGCAGCGTCGTCAAATTTAAAATTCTCGTAACAAAATAGCCCCAATGTGTATTCGACTACATGAGCAGGAATTATTTTTAACTCTTGCATTTTTCTTATGGAATGAATTTGGCATGGAACTCCGACAACCGCTATTTTCATTTTATCAGAACTAACTACTTTTTTTAATTCTGTAATCGTTGGAACGAAAGTGTTGTATTTTCCTAACTCTGAAACAGGACCTTCTATGTTATAGTTTGTTCCTATCGCGTCTATGATATCTTGCTTATTTTTAGCAAAGAAAGGTGTTCTTTGAAAGGGACCTATTTTTTTTGCTACAATCGCTGCATCAATTAAGTTATTTTCTAATAAGGCAATCAATATTGCGGTAACCACTCCACCATCTGTAGCAAACTTTTGTATCTGAGGATCACTGGCTTGAGCTGTTACTATTTTAGACCAATTACCTATTGGGGGCTTAAAATTAAATCTCTCATTTAATTCTTCGTCTAATTCGTGAATTTCGGGGCAGATTAAATAGCAAATGCCACAATGAAGGCAATTTTCTTCATTTGAATAATAGGGTAACCCCGTTGTAGAGATATCAATGGCTCCTATTTCAGCAGCAGAACAAAAACTAACACATCCACCACATTCTCCACAAATACCTTTTTCGTGAACCTCTTTGATAAGATCTACAAAGGATTTAGGTTTAACTTCGTTTTCAGTCATTATTCTTAACTCTTATTTATCTTTTGCACTAATAATTTGTTTTATAGTAGTCCATTCTGTAATTAAAACATCTTAATACTATTAATAAAAATACCGTCATCTATTATAAGATTATTCTTCTAAATAAATTAAATCAAACAAAAAAATAACATTTCTTCTTGATTAGTTATATTTTTTTTGAGGAAATTGATTTTTTCCGCATTTTTTTATTGATTATCACAATAATTCCACACTTTTTTACTTTTTTTAATAAAAATTTTATATAGAATCATCGGTTCTAATAATATTATTGAACGATTCATTAGAAAATGTTAAGAGTAATTAAATTAATAAGAAAAAATTTTTCTTAAAAATGAAATTTTCAATAAATCCTCGGTAGCAATTTAGTTTCGAGTCGTATAACAAAACCTTAAATAATATACGGTGAACAGATTTGGACGGAAGGTTAAAAAGCGTTATGGTTATTGGAGCAGGTATAGCTGGGATTCAAGCTTCATTAGATTTAGCTGAAAGAGGTATAAAGGTTGATTTAATAGAGAAAAACGCGTGTATTGGAGGAAGAATGGCCCAGCTTGATAAAACATTCCCTACGAACGATTGTTCTATATGCATTTTAGCACCAAAACTTGCAGAATGTTCTCGACATCCAAATATTACGCTTCGCACACTATCAGAAGTCCAAAAAGTTGAGGGGACTGCTGGTAATTTCACGGTTAAAGTATTAACCCATGCACGGTATGTGAAAGAAGATGCTTGTATTAATTGTGGGTTATGTGTTGAAAAATGTCCTATGAGAGTAGATGACGATTTCGATATGCAATTAAGAAAGCGGAGAGCGATCTTTATTGATTATGTTCAAGGAGTTCCCGCCATCATGTCAATTGATAAAGAAAAATGCTTATGGTTTACGAAATCCGCTTGTAGATTATGTGAAAAAGCATGTGAGAGAGAAGCAATAGATTTCGATCAGGAAGATAAGGAAATTGAAATAAACGTGGCATCGATCATAGCTGCTATAGGATACGATGTGTTTAATCCTAAATCTATTATCTCCTTAGGGTATGAACGATTTCCTAATGTTGTAACTTCGTTAGAGTTTGAACGATTGATTTGCGCTTCTGGGCCTTTAGATGGGCATTTAATTAGGCCTTTCGATAAAAAAGAACCAAAAAAACTCGCGTTTATTAATTGCGTAGGTTCAAGAGACTTAAAAAATAATCCCTATTGCTCCTCTTGTTGTTGTATGTATACAACTAAAGAAGCTATGATCGCTTATGAACACGATAATGAAATTCAAACATCGATATTTTACATTGATCTAAGAGCCGGTGGAAAAGGATTTCGAAAGTATATTCAGAGAGGTTCGGAAGATTACGCAATTGAATATGTTAAAGGAAAGGTTGCAAAAATTTTACAAGACGAACAAAAAAATCCTATTGTTGTTTATGAAGATATAAACACGTTTGAAGTGAAAGAACTTCAATTTGACTTAGTTATTTTAGCAACGAGTATGATTCCAAATAAAGACGCAGTGAAATTGTCAGAAATTTTAGGAATTAAGCTTGATGAATTTAATTTTTTCAAAGGGATGACCTACTATCCCCAAAAATCAACCAAAGAAGGAATCTTCCTTTGTGGGGCTTGTAGAGAACCAATGGACATCCCAAATTCAGTAATAGACGCAAGTGGAGCAGCAGCTAAAGCAGCTGAGACAGTAATGAGGGTATAAAAAAATGACAGACGAAGATATTAGAATTGGGGTATTTGTATGTCATTGCGGGACTAATATTGGCGGTGTATTAGATGTTCCGTCTTTAGCGGAATATGCTAAAACATTACCAAATGTAACCTATTCAGCGGATAACCTTTATACTTGTTCCGAAGTAGGATTGACTGAAATTAAAGAAAATATAAAAGAACACGAGTTAAATCGCGTTATCGTAGCTTCTTGTTCTCCGAGAACTCATGAACCCTTATTTAGAGCCATATGCCAAGAAGCTGGTCTAAATCCTTACTTATTCGAAATGGTAAATATTAGAGACCAGGACTCTTGGGTTCATATGAAGGAGCCAGAAAAAGGAACGATTAAAGCTAAGGACCTTATTAGGATGAGCGTTCACAAAGCAGCTTTATTGGAACCATTAGAAAGAATAAAAGTGTCGATCACTCCTTCAGCTATTGTAATAGGTGGTGGAATAGCAGGAATGACCGCAGCTCTAAACCTGGGCAATCAAGGATTTGAAGTCTCGTTAATTGAAAAAGAAAAAGAGTTAGGGGGACTCCTTAGATCCCTTAATAAAGTATATCCCAGTAATGAGGATGCTTCAAAGTTATTAGAGACTTTAGATTTAATCGAATCTCATGAAAAAATTAAAGTTTACAAATCCTCAGTAATCGAAAAAGTTGATGGTTTCATTGGAAATTATAAAATTTCTGTTAAACAAAACGATAAAACCATCGAAATAGACGCGGGGGTAATTATTATAGCAACTGGCGCAATTCCTTTAACACCAGATGGCTTGTATGGATATAATAAAAAAAACATAATTAGCCAATTGGACTTGGAGAAATTATTGAAGGCTGATCAAATTAGTTCTAATAACATTACAATGATATTGTGTGTTGGTTGTCGAAATGAAGTAAGAAAATATTGTTCCAATATTTGTTGCATGACTGCAATGAAAAACGCCATGCTAATTAAGGAAAAAAATCCCAATGCTCATATAACCATATTATTCCAAGATATTCAAGCATCTGGAACGGTTTATGAGAAATATTATCGAAAAGCCAGAGAGATGAGTATCTTATTCATTAAATACTTACCAGAAAAACCTCCAATTATTAAGAAAGGTGTAGTAAAGGTATATAGTGACTCACTAAACCAAGAAATTGAAATACCACAGGATCTTGTAGTCTTATCTACTCCGCTTATCGCAAATGAGGATTCAGATAAGTTAGCGAAAATGCTTAAAGTTCCATTAGAAGAAAATAATTTCTTCTTAGAGGCTCATGTGAAACTAAGACCCGTAGATTTTGCAACTGATGGTATTTTTATGTGCGGATCTGCGCATTGGCCCGCCGATATAGCCGAAAGTACTAGTCAAGCTAATGCAGCGGCTTCGCGGGCTTCTAGAATTTTATGGAAAGATACTTTAGAAGTAGAAGGATCAACCGCAGAAGTTATAGAGGAATTATGTATTGGATGTGAAGCCTGCATAAAAATTTGTCCCTATAAAGCTATTACAAAAGATGAAATTACAGACACTGCAATTGTTAATAAAGTAGTTTGCAAAGGATGTGGACTGTGTGGAGCAAGTTGTCCTAAAAAAGCAATAATTATCCATCACTTTACGGGGGATCAAATACGAGCAGAAATTTTTGCTTACGGAGGAGGTGTTTAAATGAAATTTGAACCAAAAATTTTAGGATTTTTATGCAACTGGTGTTCCTATGCAGGTGCAGATCTTGCGGGCGTTAGCCGCATTCAATACCCGACCAATATTAGAGTCATTCGAGTAATGTGCTCTGGCAGAGTAGATCCATCGTTCGTCGCAGATGCTTTCATCCATGGAATTGATGGAGTAATTGTTTTAGGGTGTCATTTAGGAGACTGTCATTACCTAACTGGCAATTATGAAGCTGAAATTAAAATGAAAGCTTTAAGCAAATTATTAGGTTTAGTTAATTTTTCTAATCGAATGCGTCTTGATTGGGTTTCTGCGGCAGAAGGAAATAAATTCGCTCAAATTGTATCGGAATTTACTAATCATATACAAAAATTAGGACCATCTCCAATGAAAGAAAAACAAAAAGAAGCACAAATAACAGATTCGTTACAAGCTGTTAAAAATGTATTAGAGGATTCTAGATTGAGAGGGTTAATAGCAAGACAAAGGGAATTAGTAACTGAAGAAAATGTATACGGCGAACAAATTACAGTTGAGAAATTTGAAAATTTAATTGACGAGGTCGTTAGAAATGAATTTATTCGTCATAAAATCATAATAAAAATAAAAGAGAAAGGTAAATCTGTCCCTACTATAGCAAATGAGATTGGTATTAAAGCGAGCGAGGTGTTAGAGCACATAGTTGTTCTAAGGGCAAGAGGTTTAGTCGATGTTTCTGAAATAAATGAAGAAATTCCAACATTTATATCAATTTTGGGGGGATAAAAATGGAAAAAGTGGGCTCGGTTTTAGTTATTGGAGGCGGAATAGCAGGTATACAAGCTTCAATGGATTTGGGTGACTCTGGTTATAAAGTATATTTAGCAGAATCAACAATGAGTATTGGAGGTGTGATGTCCCAGCTAGATAAAACCTTTCCAACTAATGATTGTGCCATTTGTATCCTCGCGCCAAAATTGGTTGCCGCAGGACGCCATGAAAATATCAACCTTTTAATTAATACTACTCTCGAAAAAATTACGGGAAAGCCAGGTAATTTCAAAGTTGAGCTAAAGCAACAATCGTTGTTTTTAGATCAAGAAACATGTACTGGTTGCGGTGTATGTGCTCAAGAATGCCCAGTAGAAGCAATTGACTTCTTTAATGAAGGTCTCTCAAAAAGAGCGGCGATATCCGTTAAATTCCCTCAAGCTGTTCCTTTAGTGTTTTCTATTAATCAAGATATATGTATAGGGTGTGGATTTTGTAAGGGTGTATGTAAAGCTAAAGCCATCGATTATACCCTTAAAGATAAAAAGACTACACTTAATGTAGGGGCTGTAATTCTAGCACCTGGATTTGATGAATATGATCCAGCATCTACACAGCATTATGGTTTTGGAAAATATCCCAATGTTGTCACGAGTATTCAATTCGAGCGTATATTGAGTGCAAGTGGTCCGCATTCGGGTCTTATTCTTAGGCCATCAGATGGGATAATCCCTAAAAAAATTGCATTCTTGCAATGTGTAGGTTCAAGAGATAAAAAACATGGTGGCGAATATTGTTCATCTGTTTGTTGCATGTATACTGCTAAAGAAGCAGTAATTGCTAAGGAACATATGCCAATTGTTCAACCTACCATTTTTTCAATGGATATTAGAGCATGTGGAAAAGATTTTGATAAGTATATTGATCGTGCTCAAGAAGAATACGGAGTAAAATATATCCGAAGTAGAATTTCAGCCGTGAAAGAGGTTTCAGAATCGAACGATTTAATCCTTAGTTATGAGTCTGAAGATGGGAAGATAATTGAAGACATTTTTAATTTAGTAGTTTTAGCAGTAGGGGCGATGCCAAATCTTAGTACTCAAGAGTTAGCGATAAAATTAAAGATTGATTTGAACGAAGAATTGTTCTGTAAGACTAAACCATTTTCTCCTGTAGAAACCTCTCGAGAAGGAATTTATGTTTGTGGGATGTTTTCAGAGCCAAAAGATATTCCAGAAACTGTGGTTGAAGCAAGTGCAGCAGCTGGAGCTGTTAATATTTTATTGTCTGAAGCTAGAAATACCTTAATTACTGAAAAAAAACTCCCGAGAGAAATTGATACTATTGGGGAACCTCCCCGAATTGGAGTTTTTGTGTGTCATTGTGGAATTAATATTGCAGGTGTTGTTGATGTTGCTGACGTTGTTGACTATGCAAGTAAATTACCAGATGTAAGTTATGCTGAAAGAAACCTATATACTTGTTCAGCTGATACCCAAACAAATATTAAAGAAAAAATTAAAGAGTTTAACTTAAATCGAGTGATAGTTGCTTCATGCACACCTAGAACGCACGAACCATTATTTCAAGCAACAATTAGGGAAGCCGGGTTGAACAAATATCTTTTTGATTTGGCTAATATTCGAGATCAATGCTCATGGGTACACATGCATGAGCCAAAAGAAGCCACAGAAAAAGCTAAAGACTTGGTTAGGATGGCAATCGCAAAAGCTCGTAATTTAATACCATTACAAGAACAAGAAGTACCCGTAATACATAAAGGAATGGTGATTGGCGGGGGTGTAGCAGGAATGACGGCAGCGCTTAACTTAGCAAATCAAGGATTTGAAGTGTTTCTCATTGAAAAAAGCAATGAACTTGGTGGTTTTTCTAAAAATATACATCAAACAATTGAAAATTACGATGTTCAAGAACATATTTCGGATTTAATCAAAAAAGTTAATGAACATAAACTCATTAATGTTTTTCTTAATGGTAAAATCAATTCAATTGGTGGATATGTCTGTAATTTCACGACAAATATTACTTTTGGTAATGATAAAGAAACAACGGAATTTCAGCATGGAATCATAATCGTAGCTACCGGTGCTCACGAATATCAACCAAAAGAAGGAGAATTTCTTTTTGGGAAAAATGATAAAGTAATTTTGCAATCTGAATTAGAAAATATTCTTTATACGAATCCTGAAAAAATCGAGGGAGTAAACACATTAGTAATGATACAGTGCGTTGGTTCTAGAAACGAAGAACACCCCTATTGTAGCAGAATGTGTTGTGCTGAAGCTATTAAAAACGCAATAAAAGCAAAAGAAGTTAATCCAAAATTAAATATTGTAGTTATTTACAGGGATATAAGAACTTATGGATTTAAGGAAAAGTATTACAACTTAGCAAGGGAAAAAGGAATTGTTTTCATTCGATTTAATCATGAAAAACCCCCAGAAATCGTTCAAGATAGCGGAAAATTAAGTGTAAAAATAGAAACACCAAAATTAGGCAATTTGTCTATTAATTCCGATTTAATAGCATTAAGCGCCGGTATTGTTTCTGATGGAGAAGAAAATGAAAAATTAGCGAAAATGCTAAAAGTACCTACAAATAGTGACAACTTTTTTTTGGAGGCGCATGTGAAACTAAGACCTTCAGATTTCGCAACTGATGGTATATTCTTATGTGGTACAGCCCGTGGAACTGCTACGATCAGCGAAAGTATCGCTCAAGCATTATCAGCAGCTTCGAGAGCGACTACAATTTTATCTAAGGATATCCTAGTAACAGAAGGTGTAATTTCAAAAGTTAATCCAGCACTATGCATAGGTTGTAATCGATGTGCTGAAGTTTGTAACTACGGAGCCGTTGGAGTAAAATATGAAGAAGGTAAAATGATCTCCGAAGTAAACCCCTTGTTGTGTAAGGGATGTGGGGACTGCGCCGCTGAGTGCCCTGCTGAAGCAATTACAATGAGCCATTTTGGAACCTCTCAGATTGAACCAATGATAGCTGAAGCAGCACGCGTTGAATTCGGAAACGGACGTCCAAGAATCATAGCATTCTTATGCAATTGGTGCAGTTATGCCGGCGCAGATTTAGCTGGAGTAAGTCGATACCAATACCCGCCTAATGTTAGAACGATAAGAGTGATGTGTTCTGGAGGATTATCTAAGAGCCTCATATTACAAGCATTTTTAGAGGGTGCAGATGGAGTTTTCGTAGGAGGATGTCATATCGGAGATTGTCATTACATTGCTGGAAATCAAGATACTTTGAGAAGAACAAATGAAATTGAATCAGAACTCGAATCCATAGGGATTAATCCTGATAGATTTTTGCGTAAATGGATTTCTGCCAGCGAAGGTAAAATATTCTCTGATACGATGATAGAATTCGTCGAAAGAATAAAAAAATTAGGATCAATTGAATTAGAAAATAAAAGTAAATCAATTAAAATATCAGAATAAATATTTATGATAAAAAAAGGAGTTAAATAATATGATAATCACGCAACAGAAAAATATTGAAGAAATTTACGAGATGATAAAACCGTATTCGAAGATTTTAGTAGCTGGATGTGACGGCTGCTGTCAACCTCCTCGCTCTATCAACGAGGCAAAAGTATTAGCACAGATGCTAGAATTAAAAGCAAGGAGCGAGGGGAAGGAATTAACATGGAAAGCTATAACTGTACTCAGACAATGTGACGATAGAATCGCAGCAACAACTGTTCGACCGTTTGTTGAGCATTATGATGCAATTGTATCTCTATCCTGCGGTTTGGGAGTTGTTATGATGAATAGAATATTCGAAAACATTATTACTTATCCAGCCCAAAATAGTATGTTTGGAGGAGCAGAAAATAACGCTGAAAATAATTTTGCTGAATACTGTGAAACTTGTGGAGAGTGTTTACTAGGGGTTACTGGTGGAGTATGTCCTATGGCAGGTTGTGCTAAAAACTTGAGTAATGGACCGTGTGGAGGTACAGTTAATGGTAAATGCGAAGTTGGTGGATATATACATGAGTGTGCCTGGATAAAGATTTATGAACGTCTTAGGAAATTCAATAGGCTTGATCTCTTTAATAAGTATCGTCCGCCAAGAAATTATCAGCTATGGAGTAGCCCCAGATTCATAGAGATAAATAAAACGTTCACAAACGAAGAAACTGAACCACAAAAGGAGGAGAATTAAAAAATGGCAAAAAGACCAGCATATAGTAATTTAGTAAAAACAATGAAAGAAGGCAAATTTTTATTCACTGGTGAATTGGAGCCGAAAAAGATGGTTGATTTATCCTCCATTCTGCATTCCGCAGAAGAAATGAAGAAAACGGGAAAGATTACTGCGGCTAATGTAACTGATGGACCACAAGGAGACGCTTACACTTGCTCTTTGGTACCATGCCATTTAGTTCAAGAAAAAGTAGGGCTAGAAGCCATCTGGCAGATAACCGTTAGAGATAGGAATAGGATTGCTTTATTTGGTGATATTTTAGGAGGTTCGATTCTTGGATTGAGAAACCTTTTAGCTTTGACAGGAGATCATTCAGCGTTAGGAGATAATAAAAATGCAAGAGCAGTATATGATTTAGACTCTACACAATTAATCGATCTCGTTTCTAAAATGGTAGATGATGGTACTGACTTAGAGGGAAACGAAATTGAAGGTGGGAAAATCGAAATGAATGTGGGATGCGCCGCTAATCCAAATTCAAACCCCAGAGAACCTGAAATCCTTAAAGTAGGAAGAAAAGTAGAAGTTGGTGCTGATTTCATTCAAACTCAAACATCTTTTGATATAGATGATGCCAAGGAATTTTTAAAAGAATTAGAAAGATTCAATGTTCCTGTTTTGCTGGGATTATTTCCTATAAAAAATTATGGAATTGCTTGGTATTTTAACGAGTACATCCCTGGTGTTTCAGTTCCAAAGGATCTTTTGAGCGCTTTAAAAAGTGTAAAAAAGGAATTCAAAGAAGATAAGAAAAAACGGAATCAAGCTATCGATAAAATTAATATTGATTTTTTTGAACCGTTTATAAGAGAAATCCAGAAAACTACTAAGGCTGCGGGCATTCATTGCATGGCCGTTCACTACGAAAGGCTTTTTGAGCCATTATTAAAGAATTTTTAGTTAATAGTGTAATATAAAATTTAATTTTAATAATTTTTTTACTGTATTTGAACAAATTGGAAGAGTGTGATAGAAATATGAAAAATTTAGATGAGAAAGATAAACAAATTCTAGAAATGTTAATCGAGGATTCACGAAGACCATATCGAGAAATAGGAGAGGAAATAGGAATGAGTGAATCCACCGTGAGAAAAAGAGTTATTAAACTTCAAGACGAAAACGTAATAGAAAAGTTCACGATTAAGGTATGTAGAGAGGACGAACACTGTATAATAGCATTTATCACATTGATCCCGAGAAGTCAATCCGAATTAAAGGAATTATTGCGAGAAGCCCAAATACTTCCCCAGTGTGAAGAAGTATATTTCTTAGCGGGAGAATGTGGCATTCTTGTTAAGGTAAATGTTCCAGAAATAAATGAACTCGATGCAGTTATAGAAAGTTTTAGAGGTAGAAGCGATGTTAAAGGAGTGGAACGAGTTTGCGTAGTTTTAAAACCTATTAAGACCGTATCTCAAAATGAGAAAGTTCCTATGTAGCTAATTAACTAATTTATTTAGGAGAGGAAACCCATAGTTTTTAACTTTGATAATAAAATTTGCCGTTCTTTTCTAATTTATCAATTTTTCCGAGGTCTTCGAGATAGAAAAGATGGCCTAAAACTTCACTTAAAGCCATAAACGAGTTAATTACGTCCAAATCTTCACCAAAGTGAATTTGAGATATCTTCCTTGGGCTTATTGGATTTTTTTTTATTACTTTGGAAATATCATTAAGCCTATTCGCGTGGTGTTCTTTTATTGTTTTTATTCTTTCATGGGGATTATAAATTATTTCTTGGTGAGCGGGAAAGATAACTTTTGGATTCAATAGGTCAATTCTGTCTAATGACTGAAGGTATTGATCAAGCACATTCTTGAAGTTATAGTTCTTATATTCATCAGCGAGAAAATCAGGTATTACAAAATTGCCTATATGTGGTGTAATGCGACTTAAAATATGATCCCCGCTGAAAAGATATTTCTTTTTTGAGTTAAAAATACAAATATGCCCAAAACTATGACCTGGTGTCCAAATTATTTCTAAATCGTTTAAAAGCTTATCACCATCATGTACAATTTTATCTGGTGGGTAATGTCTCCTTAAACTTGGCCAATAAGTAAAAAATTGTATAATTCTTAACCTTTCCTCTTCACTCAACCCATATTTCTTCATTTCCAAAGAAATTTTAATAGCCTTTTTTTCAATGTCTTCCTTATTTGATTTATCTGTTTCCCACTCTAAGAGTTTATTAGTTATGTTATGCATAACGATCTTTAACTCAGGGTTCTTCTTTTTAAATTCTTGAATTAGCCCAATATGGTCTATATGGTTATGAGTGATTATACAAATATCAATATCCTCAATATTAAATCCAATATTGTTGATTTTTTGTATAAATTTCTTCTTCCACGAGGGACTATTGAAACCTGCATCGATTAGAACAGTTTGGTCCTCTAACTTAAAAAGATAACTGCATACGAATTTGACTTGAAAAGGAACATCAATTTTTATTCGGTAAACACCGTCAATTTCATCGATTGCAGATTTAAGTGTAGACAAAAAAAAATACCTAACTATTAATCAATTACCTTTAATTGAGAAAATAAATAAAGCAATTTTTATTTTGCCTTTTAAATCGATAAAAAAGAAAAAAAAGATTTGAAAGATAATTCTAATCTTTTAGACCATAATACATCAGCCAAAAACTAATGAGATAACCGAGCCTTACGAAAATTACCATAAATCCGGGTTCTGTTAAACCCTCTAATAGTCCAAATATGCAAAAACAGATCGATCCCATTGATAAGAAAAAGAATTTTTTCCTTAATACGCCTGAAGACTGAAAGCTCTTTATTAAAAAACCAAATCCAAGAATAATTAGGACCGCGAGTAATAATATTGCCATTATTATTCCAGCTGGTGTAAACATATTTACATTGTAATCAATTAATAATTCTCCTGTTGGTGGAACTTCTGGTGGAGGGACAAAATTAAATGTACCCAATGGGTCTAAGAAGAAAAGAATTTCAAATAATATACATATAACAACGATGATAAACATGAGATACCACTTTCTTTTGGGTATCAAGAGTTCAGCACCGATATAGAGAGCAAGTATTATTACTGGAGCGAACCATATATAACTTAAAATCCCAACTAAGCCGTAAGTATTATCCAGGTTAGTTTCTGTTACCAGAACTACTAAGAAATCTGTAAAAACCCCTAAATACATAAGCCCAGCTAAAATATTTACTATTCCTAAAACAGATAAAATCTTAGCACTGGACTTACGCGCTTTATATAAGAAGAAAAATCCAAAAATGAAACCAAAAATAACAACTCCAGACGCAGTAATCCCATCTATCCAACCAAATAAAGTTAACACTTCATATTCCCTCTTAATTTTTAGTTTTCAAATAAATATATAAAATAACTTTAATTTAAATTGTCTCAATCCCCCTTATAAATGAAAGTGATATTTGAAATGCAATGCTAAGAAAATGAAAGAATTAATAGTGCGGGATTAATACAAACAGATTAGCTCAAATAACTTATTTCTGATTCTCCTTTTTCTCAAAAAAGAGAGTTTTCTTCATGTCAAATTCTAATTCCCGCAATTTAATTTTAATTTCGGTTGGGTTATAATCTTTTTTTAACAAATCAATTATGGTCTCCTTTAAAATCTCAAGATTATCAACTGCGCATTGGTAAAATATGTTTCCATCGTCCAAATTCATGTTCAAAATTTCGTATAAACCGTTGAGAGAGTCTCGGATTTTCTCGTAATGCTCCCAAGCTTTATCTAAATCAGACTGAGTATCTCGATTATCCATTACTATAATAAAATAAGAAGTTAAAAAAAACTTTTTCCTTATAATACAGATTTGATTCTTCCAACTAAATCCTTTGCGTCTGAAGCTCCGGATTCAAGAACCTTAAAAACTTCTTTAGTATCCACTTTTAAGGCTCCATGCAATAGTTTTTCAAAACCAATTCGGGTATTCAATCTCTCCGTTTTCTGTAAATGAAATATTACTCTGCCTAACTCGTTCTTTAGAATACCTGATTCGGCTTCTAAACAGACATCTAATAAAATTGGAGCTAACTCATCAATGGTCTCTTGAGTGACTCTACTTGCGAAAGAATATATTCCGTTTATTTGTTCATCCGTAAGGTTTAATATTTTTTCTTGAAGTTTTAATATTTCCATTTTTTTATCACACTTTTTTAAAATTTTATTTCTTTTTTTTTTTTTCTAAATATTGTTAGACTAGTTAAGTATATAAATGTAATGGGAAATTTTCCTTAGCCAATTTTACGAGATCGGGTGAATCCTTAATAATTTAACTTTTTCTGAATACAATATAAACGAAAAAGGAATTCGTTATTTAAGGGGAAAAAAGTCCCCCAAACATTAGTTAAAAATTAAAAAATGATCATTTTTTGAAGTTTTTAAGATTGTTTTTTCCTTTTTCCGCACTATTTAAAAAAATTTGTCTGAAATTAGTCATTTATAACCATAAAACTATTCTCAAAAATATGAAAAAAAACTCACAACTTAATGGTTAAATTTATATCAATTCCAAAAATGTTTTCGTCCCGAATTTGTACTGTTCTGTGGGAACATTATCTCTAACTTTTACTAGCTTTATAGCATCATTGGGGCAATTAGTTGCACAAACTCCACACCCCAAGCAAAAATCTTCATTTATAAACATATGTTCATCAGAAGAATCTGATTCATTAGGAAGTTTATGATAAATTACGCCCATTGGGCACTTATTAAGGCAGATTTCGCATTTAGTGCAAAGATCGTCGTTTATTTTGGGTGTGTAATTAGATGCCAAAGTGGCATAGTATTTATGCTCTTTTGCTGCTACAAGTGCCCCACAATGACAACTACAACAATTACATATGGCTAAAGTAGATTCAATACTGCTATCAGCTACACAATTATGAATTAATCCCGCTTTTTCTGTTTTTTTTAAATATTCTATTGCTTCTTTTTTATTAAGTTTTGGAGCCCCACGTTCAATGGAAGATCGAGCACCTTCACCTGCTAAAAAACATCCCATTTCTGCGGGTGCTACTTTACATGGGTCTCCTCCATATTCTGCAATTAAACGACATTGACAGGAAATAACGGTAAAGACATCGTAGTTATCAATTAATTGAGTTATTAATTCATACGGAAGAATTTGAGTCTCAACATCAAGAGACTCGTCTATTTGTATTAATTTTTCTTTAGCGTCAACGGGTAATCGCGGTCTAAAAAATTTTAAATTTGTTTCCACTAAGAATGGGGGTAAAAAATTCTTAAAAAACCACCTATATATTTCAGCTACTCTTTTTAAATTTACTTTAGAATCGTTCCTTCTAATAAAATATCTTTCAAATATGCCTGGTAGAATCGGAACTAGCCCGTACCCGCTCTCGACTTTAGCAATTGTGCCTTTATTATATAACCGATCTAAAATGGGTACCAGTTTATCTTTTGAGATCCCAGTTGATTTTACTAACTCTTTTAACGAATTATATTTATCAGCGCCTTCAAATTTGGAAAGTATTTCAATTTCCTCTTCATTCCACAAGAGTTTCATCAGCTCAAAGATTTTCTTATGTTTTGGCGCGTATAAAGGCCCTAGAGTTAATTTTTGTCTTACAATCTCATAATACTCTATTTCCGACATGATTTTATTAAAGGATGTCTTGTTTAAATATTTAGTTTTTAATTCAGATTAAGAGAGATTATTTTCATTAATATTTTAAATCACGATTTTTATTATTCTAACTATATATTTATTAAATTTTTAAGAAATTGAAAAGATGAATTATAAAATGGAAAGAGAATTAGAAAAAGACTTATCTAAAATAAGTAAAAAGGAACGATTTCAAGGCAAAATGGTTAAGTACGTATCTGGATTTGGCAAAGTTCTACTGTTCATTCTTCCTATTCTTCTGCTAATAGTAACCATTCTAGCTTTTATTTCAGCGTTGGATTTCACGTTAAAAATTGTGTTTTTCGTGATATTAGGTATATATGCCTTTAATTCAATAATGCTATTTTTAGGTGCAAATTCGACAAATTCTTCTCTTAAATTAAGATTAAAATTTGAAAGAAAGAGAGGGAGACCAATAGACAGCCTTGATGGTTTTGAAATGTTGTTTTCAAGCGTTAAACGAGTTGTTAACCTGCTAAAGATTATTGCCACAATATGTTTTATTGCTTTAATTTTGTTCTTGGTAATGTTATTACTCGGAGATCTGAATTTAGGATTCGCAGCAGCAGGATTTGCGTTAATAGGGTTAGGATTAGCGATTATTATTAGGAGTTTAAACCTAAATATTCACGATGTAAATGGTCTTCAAGATTTCTATAAGCCCACAACTCATCAAATTTTTCTTGATAATTTTTTTGCTGAAGTATTTGCAGATCATTTGGATCCGGTTACATATCTTAAATGGGACGAATACTTACTAGGAATAGAAAAAATTTTAACACCGTCCTTTATTCAAAAGGTGAAAGAAGCCGAGGAAGATGAATTACCATTAACTTTTGGAATTGAATCGATCTTATTCTTATATTATTTGCGATTTCAAGGCGTTTTAACCGATGAACAATTTACTCGTGAATTAAAAGAAGTAATTAATGTAGATTCTGTTTCTTTTGATGTCAAAAAGGGATTGTTAATTGACGGTTTGTGGTACTTCTCTACTTCTGATATCTATAAATTATTCAATTACATTAAAAAATTCAATCCTGGTTTTTTTAACATCATCGATAGGCTTCAATTAGAACTCGCTGATAACATTGAACGTCTTTCAAAAGATCCAATATATATGGATTCTTCAGCACAGGAAGTCGTTTATTTGAATTCGGAGTTAAATATTTTTGTTTTTCTTTATAATAATGCTCCTGAGGATAAGAATTACGCTATAAAGGTAGTCGCCCCTGGTTTCGAACCTAGCAAATTAAAGTTGGATATCAAAGTCGAAGGGAGAGGAAGCTTTTTAATTCCGAATGAATCCATTCCTTTAATCTCTTCTGAAAGTACTGACATTGCAGGTGTATTGTCAACTATGCTAGAAAATGGAGATACAACTTGGTTAACTTTAGAGCCAAGAGAAACGGGAGAACAAACAATTCAAATCTTTTTAATGTCCTCTGATGGCACCATTATTGAGGGAAAAACGAGAACTATAAAAGTAACTAAAAACATGAAGGATTATTTGAAAAAACTGACTTCTATTGGTTCTTTACTAGGTGGTCTAGCTGTTCCATTAGCAAAAATTCTTCCCACTTTAATACAATAATCCTTTTCTTTCTTTTTTTTATTTGGTTTTTTAAAAAGAAACTGGAATAAATAACTTGTGTTATTTAATAACAATGTTTATTAGTTGACTGATATAAATGAACCATTAATAGTGAAAATATATTCTACTAAAAATAAAATTAGATTTGTGGCGCTAAATGAATAGAATTAGAAAATCATATGTCTTCTTGACTTCTTATGTATTCATTTTAGCATTTTTACTCCCTTTTTCTACTTTTATTTCAATTAATTCCATTGCTGCAGGTAATTTAAGCCTTTCTCAAGAGACAGACAAAGTTATTTTAGGATTTTCAAGTAATAAACTTTTATCAACTGACGACAACAACTACGCCCACCATGTGGAAGTTTCGATGGCAATAAGCGATGATGGAACGATTTTCGTTGGCTGGAAAAATTCAGAAACGCATAATGGAGGTGGGGCACGCGTGAGCATTGTAAGATCTCTTGATGGTGGTACTTCTTGGACTCAACCGTACGACATGCCAATGTTTGGTTCTTTTACACGACAATCTGATCCGTGGTTATATTGGTATAATGGAACTGTCTATTATGCTTATCTTGAATTCGAACCTGAGTACTTTAATGATCCGAGTGGAGGTTATCTAACACAAATAACGATAGCTAAAAGCAGCGACAACGGAGTTACATGGAATCCCATACAAGCTTCCAATAGCACATATTTTGCAGATAAGGAAACTTTCTTTGTTGGTGAAAATAACACAGTGTATCTTGTTTATGACGATGCTAATGTAGAAGACCCAAATGGGAACGCAACCATTCGTGTAACGCGTTCTATGGATGGAGGAGCCTCATACCATGAAATTTCGGTGATAGGTGAAGATGAGTTTTTTGTAGGGCCTTATATTACTTTAAATGGTTCTGGAGACCCTTTTGTAGCATGGAGTTGGGTACCTGGCTCGGGTGGAAATCTTTTTATTTCTAAAAGTCTTGATAAGGGTTTATCATTTGACACTCCGCAAATTATTAACGACGACGGAAATTATTCCGCGTTTGAACTAGCAAGTGGTGGAGTAAGTAAATCTACCTTACCAGTAATAAAGTTTGATAATGATGATCGGCTTTATGTTATATGGGCGGATAAATTTGATCAAGTTGCTGACACATGGGATGTATACTTGCGTTATTCCGATAATTATGGTATAAATTGGAGTGAACGAATACAAGTGAACCCAAACACTGCCGGAAACCAATGGAATCCCGATATGGTAATTGATCCGACTGGAAGATTACATGTTGTCTATTATAGTGAAATTGGAGGTAATTATAGACCCTATTATCGTACAATCAATTTTACGGGGGTTAATAGAAACGATCCTGTCTTGTCCGATGAAATAGTTATAGCGGACCAAGACACTTCGAGTATTTTTACGAGACCTGGAGAATATATGTGTATTCAACTTGATCAATACGGAATCCCTCATATAGCTTGGTCTGACGGAAGAAATAATGAGATGGATATATATTATGCTTATGGAATTACTGCTTTACCATTTCCAATAGAATTAGTATTTATCATTGTAATAGTACTTATAATAGGGACAATATCAGTCGTGGTTATATTCCGCTATCGCAATAAACGCAATATTTCAAAAGATACAAAGGAAAAACATCAAATTAAGAATGAGTTATAGATTCCTTTTTATTTTTTTTTTTAAAAGCTCTGATTTGGAAGGTTTCGATCAGCTAGTTTTCATAATTCGATAAAATTATCATTTTGATGCATTTAATTGTTTATTTATTGTAATAATTAAGTTAAAATGGATTAGATAATTTTCTCAAATATTACAGGATTAAAATTTAAAATCAACTAAAATCAAAAAAGAAGAGTTAAAAATCATGGTTGTAATAACAACGAAAAAACCGGAAGAAGAGGTTTTTGAAGCTCTTAACAATTATAAAGTAAAAAATATATTAGTCGTGAGCTGTGGGGTTTGCGCAGCTCTCTGTCAAACTGGGGGGAGTGAAGGAGCTGAGGAATGGTCGGAAAAACTAAAAGAAAGGGGATTTAATGTTACTAATGCAATAGTGAGCGAGGATGTTTGTGATAACCGTGTGATGAAAAAAGATTTACGCAAGATTGATGAGGATGTTAAAAACTCAGACGGTATTTTAACATTAGCCTGTGGTTTAGGGGTACAATCGATTATTGAAGTTCTTACGAAATCTCATCCAGAAATACCCGTTTTCACGGCTAATAACACTGAGTTTATAGGAATGACAGAACGCATCGGACGTTTCTATATGCGTTGCAAAGGGTGTGGCGATTGTTTGTTAAACGAAACTGGAGGTATTTGTCCAGTCACAACTTGCGCTAAAGCGCTTATGAATGGACCTTGTGGAGGTATGGTGGATGGAAAATGTGAAGTGGGTGATTATGAGAAAGACTGCGGTTGGATAACGATATATAATCGCCTAAAAGAGTTAGGCCGTTTAGACTTATTTTCAAAATTAAGAGACCCATTGGATTGGAGTAAGATCGGTCATCAAAGAGAGATAGTTTGGAGGTAAATGTGAAAATGACAGAAGTAAAAACTTATTCCAAATTAGGAGAGGCCATCGCGAAGGGTGAATTTATATTAACAGGTGAACTTGAGCCTGAAAAAACAACGGATCTCTCTCACACTATCCATGAAGCTAAAGAAATGGCCCCCTATGTTATTGCTGCAAATGTGACAGATAGTCCCTTAGGCATTGTAACAATAAATTCTATGGCTGCAACGCATTTAATTCAAAAAGCTGCCGGTTTAGAATGCGTTTGGCAAATGACTGTAAGGGATGTTAATAAGTTAGGAATTGCGGGAATGATAATGGGCGCGCACGCTCTAGGGATACGCAATGTTCTTTCTCTAACAGGCGATCACACAGCTTTAGGCGATATGCCCGAGTCAAAACCTGTTTTTGATCTTGATTCCGCAACGCTGGTAAAGTTAGTGAGGGAAATGGTTGATAAAGGTTCTATTAACGGTAACGAGATCGAAGCACCTCCAACTTTACATGTTGGGGCGGCTGCAAATCCTAATGCTGAACCAATGGGCGCAGAAATATTAAAAATAGGTAGAAAAGCAGAAGCGGGTTGTGAATTTATCCAAACTCAAGTTGTTTACGACCTCGATCGTACTATAGAGTTTTTAACAGAAATCAAGAAGTATAAAGTGCCGATATTACTTGGAATATTTCCAATGAAGTCATATGGAATTGCTAAAGGTTTCGATACTTTTGTACCTGGCGTTAGCGTCCCTAAAGAAATCTTAGCTAAGTGGAAAAACGTTAAAAAAGAAGTCACTGATAAAAAGGAGCAGAAAAAATTATACGATCAATATAATTATGATTTCTTCAAACCATTCATATCAGAATTACGAAGTAAAAACCTCCTAGCAGGGATCCATTGCATGGCGGTGCATTATCCCCGAATCTTTCCCAAGTTAAAGGATATTATCGGAAACTAAATGCAACTTTAATTTCTTACTTTTTCATTTTTATTTAACCAATATTTTTATTGAATCTCTTTCATAATTTTTTATAAAACTCGTATTTAAAGCAGTATTGTTTTGATAAATTCCAGAAACATAAAAGATTTATATTCGGAAAATAAGAGATCAATGGATATTTGAATATTGAGAGTTGGCGCCTTAAATGGTGGAGATTAGCAAAATTAAAAATGTAACCGTTGTAGGGGCAGGAGCTATGGGATATGGAATAGCTCAAGTTGCTTTAATGGCAGGTTATAAAGTAATTTTAGTTGATATTAAAGAAAACATAGTTAACAATGGTTTGTCAAAAATTAAAGAGGGTTTGAAAAAAGCTCAGATAAAAGATAAACTAGAAGAAGGAGTCTCCGTTTTGGATCTAATGTTAAAATGTAAGGTATCAACTGATTTATCATATGCAGTTAAAAAGAGTGATTTCGTTTTTGAAGCTATTATTGAGAAGCTAGACATTAAAAAACAAGTATGTAATCTGGTTATGGAAAATTCACCTCCACACTGTATTTTTGCTTCAAATACCTCGACATTTAAAATAACAGACATAGCTAAAGATTCAATTAGACCAGAAAATGTTATTGGAATGCATTTCTTCTTCCCTGTTGTACTTCAATGCTGTGTTGAAGTGATGAAAGGGGAAGAAACAACCGATAGAGCATTAGATATTGGTGTCGAAATAGGAAAAAGTCTACCATGTCTTAAAGGAAAACGACTTTCAGTTCGAATTGAGAAAGAAAGTCCGGGATTTATTGCAAATCGTTTACTAATTCCACCAATTATTTATCTTAGTTGGATTTTCGATATAGCTTCAGAGAAAGGTATTCCTTGGGAACAAATCGATGCTGATGCCGAAGCAAGAAGATTAACTCCTATGGGCCCTTGCGAATTAACTGATTATCTTGGGATAGATACTACTTATAATTCATTGAGAAGTTATGAAAAGATTTTTTCTCCAGATTTCGCTCCCGGAAAGGTTCTTACTGAACTTGTCAATAAAGGGCATTTAGGAAGGAAATCAGGTCGAGGCTTCTACGATTGGACGAGGGGGAAGGCAGAAATAAATTTAGATAAAAAAGCGGGCATTTTAAATCCCGAAATGACAATGGCTATTATGCTCAATGAAGGATGTAAGTTGTTAGAAGAGAATATTGTTTCCGGATATAAAGTAATTAATGATGTGATGCTCGCAGGAACGAGTATGCCTGGTCCTTTCGGTTCAGGCAAGAGAAATTATGAAAAGTGGTCCAAAATATTGGAAGAATTCGTTGAAGTGAGCGATAAGACATTCCTTAAACCATGTGAATTAATGAAATCTGGGGGTTTTATTAATATGCGTAAGTAGACCCTAAAACCTCTTAATTAGAATTAATTCTCTTAAACAATCTTATTTTTCTATAATCTTTAAAAAATTAATAAAAACTTTAAAAATGATAGATGGAGAATTGAATGTATGGATAACTATGATTTAGTTGTGATAGGATCTGGAGCAGGATTAAGTGTCCTTAATTATGGACTTCAAATGAGTTTAAAGTGCGTTCTAGTCGAAGACACAAAACTAGGAGCGACATGTTTAACTCGTGGTTGCATTCCTTCAAAAGTTTTGGTTCACCCTGCTGATTTGATAAGAGAAGCAGAGCATGCTACTAAAGTAGGAATCAAATTAAGAGTTGAAGATTTTGATTGGGAGTTGATTGGTAAGCGTATGTGGAGTCAGATAGACGAAAGCAAAGAAATGGAAGAAGGACTATCGCATGTACCAAACTTGAAACTTTATAAAGGTGTAGGAGAATTTGTAGGAGATTACGAAATGATAGTTAAATCTGTAGAATCCAATGGAATAATTGGACACTTTAAAGGAGAAAAATTTGTATTAGCTTCCGGCGCGCGTTCTCTAATTCCTCCAATACAAGGATTAGACGAAATCGAATATGTAACAAACAAGAATTTCTTTGGTGAAAAATTTCCTAAAAAACCATGGGAAAGTCTAATTATTATTGGGGGTGGAGTAATTGCAGCTGAATTCGCACATATATTTTCAGCTTTTGGTACAAACGTTACCATCGTTGAGATGTTGCCACGTTTAGTCATGACTGAAGAACCTGAAATAAGCAAGTTCTTAGAACGCAATTTTAAGAAACATATGACTGTGTTAGTAAACCATAAAGCGATTAAAGTAGGAATAAAAAAGAATCTAAAGACTGTTATAGTTCAAAATGTTGAGAGTGGAAAGGAAATTGAACTACTAGCCGAAGAAATTTTAATTGCCGCTGGACGTCGTTCTAATGCTGATTTATTGGCGGTTGAGAAGACTGGAGTTGAAACTGACGAAAGAGGCTGGATTAAAACCAATAAATACTTAGAAACTTCAAAACCAAATATATGGTGCTTTGGAGATGCTAACGGTCTTTATCAATTTAGACATAAAGCTAACTATGAAGCGGATATCTGTGCAAACAACATTTTTGGTCCTCCCGATGATAAAAGAGAAGTAGATTATTCAGTAGTGCCTTGGGCTATTTTTACATCGCCCCAAATAGGACATGTGGGAATGACTCAAGAAGAAGCCATAGAAAATGGTCACGAGATATATGTTGCAATAAATAATTACTCCTCAGTTGCAAAAGGATTTGCAATGGGATATGAAAGTGATGATTTTGATAATGGTTTTGTTAAACTCGTCATCGATAAATCTTATAAATTATTAGGTGCACATGTGGTCGGCCCTCACGCTGCGATGCTGGTTCAACCCTTTGTCTATTTGATGAATGCAGGCTATACCTGCGATTCTCCCGATTTTCCCGGAAGAACAGGTTCTAACAAGTTAGGGAGAGCTTGTCCTGAGGCAGGTTCTTTTATGCCGCTTTATAAATCAATGGTAATTCATCCCTCTCTTAATGAAGTAACAGGTTGGGCAATTGGAAAAATGCGACCAATAAATATTAAATCTCACGGCCATGAACATCAACACGAGCATTAAAAACTTTTTTTTCACTTTTTCTAAGGCAATAAGTTTATCTAAGTAAAAACTTCAAATATTTAGCTACTTTCAACAATCTAGTAAATAATGGATTTGAATAAAAACCAGTTAAGTCAAATTTTTACTCCTGATTACATAGCAGAATTTATGGTCAA
This sequence comes from Promethearchaeota archaeon, assembly GCA_016839745.1. Taxonomy (GTDB): domain Archaea; phylum Asgardarchaeota; class Lokiarchaeia; order Sigyniarchaeales; family SOKP01; genus SOKP01. Next base: position 47,759 of record JAEOTS010000009.1, on the reverse strand, counting down.
AAACATTAAGCAACAATATCTTTCAATCCACAATAAGCCAAACATTGATTTAATTAAAATTCTCGAACCTAGCGCAGGTAAAGGAATCTTTCTCAGTCATATGATAGATGAAGGATTTACCGATATCACCGCTTATGAATTAGATCAAAGTTTAGAAGCACCTCTTTTAAATTATTATCCGAATGTAAAATTTAAATTCGAGAATTTCTTAGGCTCAGACTCTAACGAAAAATTTAATATTATTATAGGAAATCCACCTTATTTAGGACAAAACTATAACGCACATATTTTTCAAGAGCTTGTAAGGACTTATTCGATGTGTGAAAAATATTTCGTTGGAAATATGGATTTATTTTATTTTTTCATTCATCTAGGAATAGAAAAATTACAACCGGGAGGGTTACTATCTTTTATCACCACTAACTACTGGTTAACGAAATCTAATAAGACAGGGATTAAACATCTAAAACCACACATAGTAACCGATTGCTTTATATTACAACTCATTGATTTATCAAAAATTTCTGTTTTTAAGGATGCTAAGGGTCAACACAATTGTATCTTTGTTCTTCAAAAGAAGTATGAGAATGAAAAACAAAAGAATATCAATAAATATATAGATGTGGTTCAAGTTAATCCATATAATAACCGATTTAATGAAAAATCGAATAAAATCCTCTTTAAAAATATAATAAACAACGAAAATTCACCACATCTTCTAAAATACAAATCAGCAATGACAAATAAAGATTTATCTAAAATTAACGGCTGGAACTTACAATATCCTGTTGATGTAAAGAATGTTGTTAAAAAGATCGAGATATTTTGCAGCTTTAATGGGAGTTTATCTTATCTATCTGATTTTTTTATCATTAGAAATGGATTAATTTTGATTAAAGATGAAGTTTTCATATTAAAAGAGAATGATAACCTCAAAATTGCCGATTCGAACATGTTTATCAAGATGAACAATACTTTCGTAAAATTGAACAATGATGAGAAACAAAAATTAAAAAAATTGTTTAAAAGCAAAGTTATCTTGCCATTCTCTTATGACAAGAATGGCTTTTCAGGTTATTTAATCTACCTAGAAAAGAATGAATTTAAAATTCAAGACTTAAAAAGAAGGAATAAATTAACTGAGAAGAAATATCCTAACCTTACGGCATATTTAAACCAATACAGAAGAGAACTTGAAGATATACTTAGGAATGCCAAAGAAAATATTAGAGACATATATTTTCCAAGAAGAGGGAGTTTAATTACCCAGTTTGATATTAACCATAAAAGAAAATTAGTTAATCTCGAACCTTACTATGATAAGGAACCTAAGATTTTTTTTAGTTACATTTCCAATTCAAATGTCTTTGGATACACCCAAGATTCATATTATGCTACTTCTGATACTTATTTCTTATGGCCGAGGGAGGGAAAAACCGACATTGATCACTTATTTCTACTTGCATATCTTAATTCGAAGATTGTGAAATTTCTTTTCAAAGCAAAAAATATAACAATAAAGAGAAGTAAGACTAAATTGGAGGAGGAGATCCCAGTTCCCAACATTTCACTTTTTCAATTTCCTTATCAAATAGAATTAATTGATATTATTCGATATTTAACTTCAAATTTAACTCAAAATATAGTCTCCATGGATAAAGGCAAATTTGATAAGTTAAAAGATTTAAACCTTAATATTTATTCCCAAATAAGGGATGTAAAAAACTTCAAAAGAATAATAGATATTTGTCTTCTTAAGTTATTTGGTTTGGACGAAGAGGAGATAGAGCTTTTGATTGAGAAATATTATTAAACGAGTTAATAAATATTTAACCAAAGGAAATACCTCCTGATTTTGTTAACAAACTTATATCATCCCATAGATAACTTGTGTCGATCATGGTAGGAGAATTACAACTATAACACTTTTCGCTTTCTTCAGTGAATTTAACGAATTCAGGGAGTTGTAACACTTCTATAACAGATGTCTGGCGTAAATTAGAGATAGGTTTATCAAGTTGGAGACAATTTTCGATGTCTCCATTATAGTTTACAAACATGAAAACCTTTCTTGTGTGGCAGATATATTGTTTTTTCCCGCCAATAAAGTGGTTTAAATACATTTCTGAATTTAATATTTTTGAACCGCTCTTTTTAGCGTTAAAAATTACCTCAAATGCTTTACTAATTTCGTTCTCACTCGCAGAAAGCGTGCCTTTCTCATCTACATCACTATATGAATAATGGCGAACAGTATTAATTACATTAAAAGCCACCGGGATTCCCTTTTTATCTGATAATTGTATCATTTCCTCAACGCGGTTTACATTATATTTACTAATAGAAAAACTAAACTGAAGTGAGATCAATGGATAATTAGTTTGAATTGTAGAAACTGCATTCATGATTTTATTGTATAATCCCGGCAATCCTCTAATCTTATCGTGTTCTTCAGCCTTAGGGGAGTCTAGAGATATCAGAATAAAATCTAAATCATCTCCAAATTCTTTGATTTTCTCTGGAAGGAACCAACCATTTGTTACAATTCCTACAATTGCAAATTTTAACTCTCTTTTAACGAATTTAATAATTTCTGTAATATCTTTTCTAATTAGAGGTTCTCCACCCCATAAAATGGTTACCACAAAACCGGCTTCCTTTGCTTCCGAATAAATACGCTTGATTTCCTCGAGAGAAAGTTCGTCCTTTAAAGTATTATTTTTCCAAAGGCAAGTTTCACAATCGCAATTACATTTTAAAGTCGTTAGAAAGTGAAATATAAATGGTTTTCCATTATTTTCCTTAGCGCTTTTAGCAGCTAGCGCTAATTCTGCGATTTGCTTTTTTTTCTTCCTTTTTATTTGTTTATTAATTAACTCTTCTTCCATACATATATCTGTTGTAAAGGATTATTTATGATTAACGAAATTACAGTTTTAGATCGATTAAATTTTCATGAAAGACTTTCCCCAATTTGACGATGTAGGAAGTTTTCCCTTACCAGATTATATCGACTTTGATAAGTTCGAGCAGTTTTATTGGGCAGCATACAAGGGAATAGTAAATAATGCAGATATATATGAGAATAGGGGAATTTATAATTTTTTTATCCATCCATTTCTCCAGTCGTTCCAGCTAAAATTAAACTCGGGTGTAGAAATAATAAATTATCCCCAACATATGGACATGTATACTCAATTTTTAAAGCCTATTGAAGATTATGAAGTAGAGCCATCTTTGATTGATCCTAAAAAAGCTATTATTCCAGAACTCTTTATTTTAGAAAATTTTGCTAAGGATTACTATGAAAGAACTGGAAATGCGCTTAAAATCAAAGTATGTATTACCGGACCCATAGAATTATACATAAAAAAGCATGGATTTACGATATATCCTGACATAGCGTTAAATTTTGCTAAGTCTCTCAATAGTATATTGAGACGATCAATAAAGAATACCAAATATCTGCGAAGTTCCATCATCTCGATAGATGAACCTTCATTTGGGTATGTTGACATGTTTAATATTGAAGATGATGCCTTGATTAAAGCATTTGATAAAACTGTAGAAGGAATAGATGGATTTATCCAAATCCACCTTCACACTTTAAAAAAATACTCAATTCCTATTCAAGCAGAAAACATAGATGTGCTTACTTGTGAATATGCCTCTGATCATTCTAATATCATTCCAAAAAATGACTTAGAGAAGTTTGATAAGTTTATACGGGTCGGTATCACGAGAACGAATATTAATAGTATAATGGCTGAAAAATTGGATACTGGAACCCCACTTGATGAACTCAATACATTTGAAGGAACTATGAACTTAATAGATTCAAAAGAATTCATCAAGAAAAATTTACTTTTTGCTCTTGAACATTATGACGATCGACTTAAATTCGTAGGACCTGATTGTGGACTTAAAGGATGGAATCCTCCCCAAATTGCATATGAATTATTGCGAAGAACTTACAATGTCATTAAGGAAGTAAAACTTAGTTATGATTAAATCCTCGCATATATCTCTTCTTCCTCTTCTACATTTTTTGGAAAAAAAATAGAAATTAATATACTTCTAATCAGAATATAAGTCAAAAATTAATGCAAAAAGATATAAGATGATAATAGACCATTTAAGTCAAACAATTCAATTAAAAATCTGTTATTTTGGTCCTGCACTTTCGGGAAAAACCACTACCTTGAAATCCTTATTTAAACATTTTGGAAAGGAAGATAGGGTGTTAAGCATAGACAGTAGCGTACGAAGAACTCTATTTTTCGATTATGGTACGATTGTTTTTGAAAATAAACAATGGCTCCTTAAACTCCACCTTTATTCCACAACTGGGCAAGACTTTTACATTATAACTAGACCTATAACTTTACGAGCAATAGATGGAATTATTTTCGTTGCTGATTCACAAAATTCTGCCTATTATAGGAACTTAACCTCGTGGAATGAGTTATGCAATTATTTCGAAGAAGATTTTGAAAAAATCCCTAAAATTCTTGCATTCAACAAGCAAGATTTGGACGATAAATTTAATACCTCTGAATTTCTAGAAAACATTAATAGCTTTAAGTACCACAACTTAAAAACTAAAAATACTGCTGCGATATACGGTGAAGGGATCGTAGAATCCTTTGAAGAATTATTAGAGCTTATACTGAAGAAAATATACAAATCAGAAATGATATCGCTGGTCGAATAATGGAAATTGCTCCTAAAATTGTTTTAATGTTAACCGCTTATTTTTAAAAATCGATACATTTTTTAAGGTAAAGTACCTTATGTCAATTAGAAGTTGACAATTTTTCAAATAGGTGATATTTTTGTCAGATGAATTTGATGATGATTATAATGAGTTTTTAGAGCGTATTAAGAAATTTCTTAATATAGACTCAGATGTTTTTGATGTGGATTTTTTATTTCTGCCTGAACCAAATTTTGATCCAAATAAGAATCTAAAAGATGAAAATATAAAAGGATTTAAGGTTACTTACCATTTTGAATCTGGAATGGACAAGCCAGAGATCAGAATTGAGGGTAATTTTGATGAGCAAAAACTTCAAGATTATTTTAAAAGACTAAATATTTCTAATTTTCCGCAGTTTAGACAATTAGGACAATCAGGAAAAAAACAAGCTATTGATGTAGGAACTTTATCCCTACAACCAAATATAAAGCGCGAAAAATCGGTGGTAAACGAACCTTATTATGAAATTAATCTTCATGAGGATTTTGCTGATATTATTATAGAAGCGCCTGGAGTTGAAAAAGGGCACATACTTTTAAGTTTAAGCGAGGATGGAAGAAATCTTAAGGTATCAATAGAAATCAACTTTGTTGATTTTGAAAAAAAGATACGATTACCGTTTGAGTCTACGATGGACGATCATGTAATGGAAGTGAATAATGGAATTGTATCTATATTAATGAGAAAGAAGAATTCTTAGAGGATGTATCAATTATGAGCGGAATTTCAAGTGGTATTGAAGGAAAAGACAGTAGGTTAAGAGTAAAAGACGCTTTTAAAGAAGATTCTGGATTGGGTAGAGTAAGAATAGATCCTGAGGTAGTTAAAAAGCTAAAATTTAAAACTGGTGATGCTATAGAAATATTTCATCCTATTTCAAAATCTAAAACGGCAGCATTGTTATTTCCAGGAAAGCAAGAAGATAACGGTACTGGTTTCATCAGACTTGATAATTTTTTAAGAAGAAATATAGATGCGACTATTGACGATAATGTTATAATTCGTAAAATTAAAACTGCTTTAGCAGAAAAGGTTGTCTTTGCGAGTTTATCAGAATCAATTGTAATCAGTCCTAGACAGTTAAATACATTATTAGAAAATAGAGTTGTTACCAAAGACGACATCTTGAGTTTTTATTCTTACAATAAGAGATACGATATGATCGTCGTTGATTTCCAGCCAAGAATAGATGCAGTGAGAATCCATCTTGGAACAGACATTAAATTAAGCGAAAAAACACATAAAGAACTAGTAGAAAGAGAAAAATCAAGAGTAAGTTACGAAGATATTGGGGGATTAGCAGATGAAATTCAGAGAATTCGTGAAATGATCGAATTACCAATGAAACATCCGGAGCTTTTTCAAAGAATTGGAATTGATCCACCTAAGGGTGTTTTATTACACGGACCTCCTGGAACAGGGAAAACATTATTAGCAAGAGCTGTAGCTTTTGAAACCGATGCTCATTTCATAACGATCAGCGGTCCGGAAATTATGAGTAAATTTTACGGACAAAGCGAACAAAATTTAAGAAATATTTTTGATGATGCTAAAAACAACGCACCTTCAATAATATTTATCGATGAATTAGATTCAATTGCCCCAAAAAGAGGGGAAGTCACTGGAGAGGTTGAAAGAAGGGTTGTAGCTCAACTGCTTTCTCTACTCGATGGTTTGGAAGGGAGAGGTGAAATCATCGTAATCGGAGCAACAAATAGAGTTAACGACATCGATATTGCCCTCCGAAGACCGGGTAGATTTGATAAAGAAATCGAAATTGGAGTACCCGACACGGATGGAAGATATGAAATACTGCAAATTCACACTCGAGGTATGCCTTTATTCGAGGATGTAAATTTGAGAACAATCGCAGAAAGGACTCACGGTTTTGTTGGTGCCGATGTTGAAGCCTTAGCAAAGGAATCGGCCATGTTAGCCATTAGAGAAATGCTTCCTAAAATAGACTTAGACAAACCAATTCCTTTCGAGGTGTTAAATGCGATCAGGATTAGAATGGATAATTTTACTTCAGCTCTTAACAATATCGAACCTTCTGCATTAAGAGAAGTAGTTATTTCTCAGCCTAAGGAAACTTGGGATGATGTGGGAGGCCTAGAAGACGCTAAATTACAACTAAGAGAAATTATTGAGTGGCCTTTAAAGTACCCCGAATTATACAGTCATTTATCTTCAAAACCTCCAAGTGGGATATTGTTATATGGACCTCCCGGAACAGGAAAAACCTTGTTAGCAAAAGCACTAGCTCACGAAAGCGAAGTAAATTTTATTTCAGTAAAGGGTCCCGAATTTCTCTCAAAATGGGTTGGTGAAAGTGAAAAAGCAGTTAGAGAAACTTTTAGGAAAGCGAGATCCGCCGCCCCTTGTATTATATTTTTCGATGAGATCGATGCAATTGCAGGGATGAGGGGTAGATCTGCGAGTTCAGAGGTAACAGATCAAGTGATTTCCCAACTTCTAACCGAAATGGACGGTTTAGAAGATTTGAAAGACGTAATTTTACTAGCTGCAACAAATAGACCTGATATGCTCGATCCAGCTTTACTAAGATCAGGACGGTTTGGGAGGCATGTCGAAATTTCTATGCCTGATTTGGAAACACGAAAGGAAATTTTCAAAATTCATCTCAAGAATAAACCCTTAGCCGAAAATGTAAATTATGATAAATTAGCTGAAGCTTTAGAAGATTATACGGGTGCTGACATTCAAGCTATATGCGAAGAAGCAACGCTATTAACAATCCGTAAAAATATTCCTGTTTTTAACGAAAAAAAATTAGAATTACATGATTATGAAGAACAATTAGAACAATTACAACTAGAAAAAGCGTCTAGTAACGATATCAAAGCGTTAGAGGATAAAATTAAGAGCGCTCAATCCAAAATCGTCAGTAAAATCGAGATAAATCAAGCAGAATTCGACGAAGCAATTGACAAAATCATTAAAGGAGCAGACAGAGCTAAGAGAGTTCACGATCAATATTCAGAAGGGTCAGATGATATGTATAGATAGTTAAAAATTATTTCAATTTGATAAAATAAAGTGATGCAAATGGAAATAGAAAGAGAAGATGAGACAAAACAATTTATTAGCTTAGATGATTTATTAGAGATGTTAGGGAATCCGACTCGACGTATTATATTGTCTAAATTAGCTAAAGTTCCCCACTCTACTTCAGAATTATCTAAAATTTTAGGGATATCAAGACAAGCAGTGCACAGCCAGTTAGACATTCTAACCTCTAACAATGTTGTTGAGAGAATAGGAGATGAAAAGCGAGGTGGCAAATACAGAATAAAAAGCAATCTTTCTATAAGAATTGATATAACACCAGATTATTATAGCATCCAATACAACATGGCTCAAATAGACGACGATATTAAATCTATTGATCTTAAAGATATTGGATGTTCTACAAAATTTGAGAGCATTAAAGCCCCTGATGATAAAATTAGATTTTTAGGGCAGCAGATTAGAGATATTGAGCATGATATTAGAAACCTAGAAGTAGAGAGAAGTAAACTATTGCAAAACAAAGAGTGCTTCATCGTCGAACTTAAGAACATAATTAACAAAACTTACCAACAAAATTTTTTAAAACCAAAATCTGAAGTTGAAAATCTAGAACGAGAAATTTTATATACTTTATTCTACAATCCATTACAATTTCGGAAAAGAATCAGTATCGATAATCTTGTCGATAAATTATTTTTTTCTGATTTAGATAATTTTACAAGAGATTCCAAAATAGCAAATGTAAAATCCCTGATGAAAGATATGTCATCCTTTATGGATTTTCTTTGGGAGGATGATGATGATTGGTTTTTTGATTTTTAACAATCTTAATCATTAAGACTCTCATTTATTATATTTTAAATAAAAATTAGTAATTGCAGGAGGAGTTATATGAACCTAGACGATTTAAAACAAAAAATGCCTGAAATATTTGAACATGTCAAAGAAGACGTAAGAAGAATATTGGGTCGCCATCGTGCGGGTTTGAGTTTAGGTCTTTTAGAAATGGGAATGTCCCCCCGTGGATTTATAGGAGGAATGCATTTTTATCCCGGAACGGAAATAGTAATGAATACATCTCCATTGAAGAAACTATTAGAAACACAACCAGATGATCGCATTTGGGCATACACTTATCATATTCTACTTCATGAATATATCCATTCACTTGGTGCTATCAATGAGTGGCAGTGTAAGACTATTACGCTTAATATTAGTGAGGAGGTTTTCAAAGACAAGAACCATCCTGCAATAATACTCGCAAAAAACGGAATTGGTGCATTCATTCCTCACTGGCAACTTCTATATCGTCCTCCCGGACCGCGGCCAAAAGGTAAATCTATTGAATATGTGGTTGGCTTCGATAGAGAGAGTCAATCCTATTATTCCTAACCTTTTATTTTATATTTATTTAAGAGTTAAAATTAATTAATCTCCGTAATTTAGATTACTTAGAAAAGTCTTAACAAAGTGTTAGGGAGAATCAATATTACTGAAACTTCAGGAAAGGATAAAACAGACCCAAATAAAGAGGAAGAGATCGAAAAAACATTAGATGTAATTCTAGATCAGTTGGTTTTAAATTGGCAATATAAGGAAGTTAAGAAAAAATTAACCTACGACATCAAAAAATGTATTGGGTGCAGTTTATGTAAACTTGTCTGCCCAGTTGATGCCATAGAACTAGGACCAATCCCAGAAATTGCCCAAAATATATTGGACGATTCAAATCCTAAACTATTTATTGATCATGATAAATGCTGCTATTGTATGTTATGTGTCGTTGTATGCCCGACCAACGCGTTCCACGAAAATATTGAACCCGAAGGACAAATTAATATGGACGAATTTCCTACAATCGAGAAATTCTATGAAATCGATTTGGATAAGTGTACCGAAGATAAGGAAAACGAAATTTGTCAACTATGTTTATCGGTAAGAGAGAGCAATTATGTCCAAGATTACTATAAAATTTCAAAAGAATGTCCAGCTGATTGTTTTTCAATCAGTACTCCAATAGAAGGAGAAGTAATTATTAAGAAAAATATGTTACACAAGTGCGACCCACAAGGTTGCAAAGCTTGCGTCAATATCTGCCCCGTGGAATCGTTTTACATCCCTGAAAGCGCAGAGGAAGTCGTGAAATATGGTAAAATTGCCTGTAACGAAGATGAATGTTTTTATTGTGGAGCGTGCGAAAATTCTTGTCCTGACGATTTAATTGTTGTTAAAAGGAAAAATATTCAGATCAGAGACCCAAAGAAGAGAGGACCTTATCCTTGGATAGAAGGTTGGGTTAAAAATATTAAAGAAGTGTTAAGAAAAGCTCTTATTGAAGGTAAGGAGCAAGTAGAGATTCCCTCTATAGAAGAACATATTAAAAAAATTAGCAAGTCGAAAGTAGTAGATGTTCCTCAATTATCTGACGATGATAAGCAAAAATTAAACGAGCTTAATGCCAAATTCCAATCGCTATTACAATCTTCTAAAATTAGGTATTGGATTAAAGATAAAAAAGTGGATAACATTCTAAAAGAATTAAGAAAAAAACTAAAATGAAGTAACGTGTATAATAATGAGCGAAAACGATAGGAAAACCTATAAAATACTAGGCACCATAAAAGATGTTAAAGGTCAATGTAACGCAAATCATAAGGAAGGAGATGTGATAGAATTGAGCGGACACGATTCCGGAGGATTGTGTGGCTTCTTTTATCATGATATCTTTCCCTCTATTATAACTTTACAATTTGGCGGCACATTTCCTTGGTCGCAAGATTCTGATGTAGTCGAATTAGAGTGTCCGGATCGTTATAATGTTGTTAAAATCGAATTAAAGAGGATTAGAGATTAAACATTTTAAAATTTTAATCCCTCTAATTTTCCCCTAAAAATATCCTCGTTTTTATAATTAGATTTAAAAGAATATTAACTAATACTTCAAGAATTAATTATATAATTTCTCGATAAAAATGATATTAAAATTAAAAATTAAATCAAACATCAAAACTAAAAAGAAACAAATTTTCGTCTGGATTGAAAAAAATAAAGAGTTTAAAGAAGATGTCCAGCAGTTAATAGAGTTCTTTAAAGAACAGATTCAAGTAAAAACGAGAATAGGGCTCCATATTTACTACAAAATTACTTCAGATAATCCCGCAATAATGTTGTCTCTTCTGACAACAGTTCAAGAACTAATTCCAGATATCTATTTCAATACAAACGATTCAATAAATGTTGAAGAATATTTCGAAATCTAATCCTTTTTCATTTTATAACCGCTTAGTTTTTTTTGATCATATTCTTTGAAATTAGATCTCTCAAGAAAGATAATTAGAAAAATGGGAGAGGGGGGATTCGAACCCCCGGCCACCTGGTCCCAAACCAGGAATCATACCAAGCTAGACCACCCTCCCATTAAATTCGAGGAGTAGTTTGATAAATTATGCTTTCATAATGAAAAATTACATTATAAAATATCAATAATAATGATCCAAATCTTTTTTCGATTTTTAATTTTTTTATTTCTTTATTCCATCTAAGCAGTTATTGTTAAATCTAATAAATTAGGTTATATTTAACTTCCTTAGGAAAGCTATTTAAGTTAGCTCTAAAATGACGAAAACAATATATTTGCAGAAAATTGGAGATATCGAACCCGGAATATTAATAATTCTTAAAAAGAATTTAAAGTGGTTCTTTAAAAAATATAATATCAAAGTTGTTATCCTTCCTGACCAACTTCCCGTGTTGGATTCCGAATTTGAACCCATAAAGCGACAATACGATGCGTTACAAGTTAAAAAAAGATTAAACGCTCATGTAAAGAATAAAAATTATTATCGCATTCTGGGGGTTATGGATGTTGACATTTTCTCTAAATTTTTAAACTTTGTATTTGGCGTTGCTGATCTGCCTAGAAATAAGTCTTTTGGGAGCGCATTAATTTCAGTTACTCGCTTAAGAGAAGAATTCTATAGAAGAACCGAAAATGAAGCTCAATTTGAGCAAAGAGTTCTCAAAGAAGCAATTCACGAGCTTGGCCACACTTTTGGATTAGAACATTGCGAGAATCTATGTGTGATGCGTTTCTCAAACTCCTTAGACGATACCGATAAAAAACCGCATGATTTCTGCGAAATATGTTTGAAAAAACTGAAGAAGTATCTAAGTAGAGCTGATTAAAATATTTCGTATTTTTCTATGAATTTAAAATGTAATTGCTCACTAATTTTTAAGATATTTTTATGCTGTTTTACCATCGTTTTCAAATCATCTGGAATATTTCCTAATCCGAAATAAGCTCCAGCTAAGCTCCCACCAATAGCACCTACAGTATCACTATCGCCACCCGCAGTAGCTAATTGAATGATACAATCTTCAAACGAGTTCAGATTTTTTAAAAAGATGAATATTGCGCAAGCGACGGTGCTTAATGTATAGGGATGAACAAAAGCTTTACCCAAATAATCTTCGATAAAGAACGGAGATTTTACACCCACTTGGGAAAATTTTATTAGCCCAGTCTCTACTGAAATGTTGAGATTGTCTTTAACTCTATTTAAAATCTTAATAAATTCTTCCCATATTTTTTCTTGCGAGTCTGAAATTGAAGATATTAAAGTAGCAAAAAATTCCTCTATTGAGAAACGATTCTCTACTGATTTATCAACTAGAAAAGCTATTGCTCTTGCTATAACGATAGCACCTGCCGAAGCTGCTGGGTGAGAATGAGTAATTACACTAGATTTTAACGCCGCACTATTTAAACTCTTTATGTCTTTACAATAAAATAGTCCAATAGGAGAGACTCTCATTGCTGTGCCATTACCTCCGGAATTTGAAGCTGCTTTTTTCCATGGAATTCCGTATTTTAATTTTTGTATGGAGGATATGCACCCAAATCCGGGACCTATTGGAGGATCGTCAAGCCATTTAACATACTCCCTAATGAAATTGTTTTCATTAAATCCTGATCCTTGGATAAGCGCTTCTGCTGTGTGTAGTGTCAGTTGAGTGTCATCTGTGTAAGTTTTGAAGAACCGTTTGTTGTCTTTCAAATATTGTTTGAAGTCCTTAAAATGTGAATATATTCTTTCCCTGATCATTCCTTCAAACGGATGACCTAAGGTGTCTCCAATGCTTACTCCTAAAAGGGTTCCGGAAAATTTATCTAAATAATCGATTTTCATGTTATTATAGAATTTTATACCAAAATCATAATTAACTTCCTATTTATTTTTTGTCTTAAACTAAAATCATTAATCCCCAAAATCAAAGGAGGATACAACGAGACTCAAATTGCTTAGAGATTTATTTATGATGCGTTTAGCAATAAGGCTTATAAGTGAGCTTTACCAAATAATACTTTAATTAGCATTTTTTATTTAAATAGTTAAGTCAATACAATCATTCAATATATTTAAAACCGAGTTGAGAGTATATGAATAAAATAGAAAAATTACAAAATGTCATTACTGCGATGATTACACCTTTCACAGAGGATTTAGAAATAGACGAGGGAAAATATAGAGAATTTATCAGGTTTCAGATTGACAACGGGTGTCAACCACTAACTATGGGCACCACGGGAGAATCAGCGACCCTTTCTCACGAAGAACACCATGTTGCTATGGATATAGCTATTGATGAAGGGAAGAAGAGTGGAAAAGATCCCTTTATTTTAGCGGGTTGTGGGAGTAATTCAACTAAAGAAGCGATTTCGCTTTGCCAGTACGCTGAAAAAGCAGGTGCAGACGGGTGCTTAGTAGTTGTACCGTATTATAATAAACCTGTTCAACATTCTCTGATCGATCATTTTTCCACAGTAGCAGATTCAATTTCTTTGCCAATAGTTCTTTATAATGTTCCCAGTAGGACGGGGAGGAATCTAGAACCTGAAACTGTTTCAAAATTAGCATATAAAAAAGATAACATCGTTGGGATTAAATGTGCGAGCGGAAACATAGACCAAATTACGAAGATCATAAAAACAACTCCAGATGATTTCATAGTACTTAGTGGTGATGACGGGATGACATTTCATATAATGGCTTTAGGTGGCAAAGGAGTTGTAAGCGTAGCCTCAAATATTATACCCGCTAAACTAGTGGAATTCACGAACACCATGCTTAAGGGAAATTGGGATAGGGCAAGGGAAATGCAATTGGAACTTTTTAATCTTTTCAAAATATTATTTGTGGAAACCAATCCCGGTCCTGTTAAGTTTTCCGCTGAAATAATGGGCATTATGAATAAAAGGATGAGATTACCTTTAACTCCACCTTTAGAAGAAAATCAAGAAAAAATAAAGACTGTATTAAGAAATCTAAACTTAATATAGATCACTAGTATGATTGAGGAATTGAGATGATAAAGTTATTAATACTAGGTCCTACCGGATCGATGGGAAAATTAATTTCCTCACTCGCAATTACCGATGGCGAAATAGAAGTTGTAGCTGCATGCGACCTAACTCAAATTAATAATGAGTTAGGAGCCCTTGTAGCAATCGATGACGCTAATAAGATTATGATCAAAGATGTGAATAATATTCAAGAGGTTATTAACGAAACCAAGCCAGATGTGGTTGTTGATTTTACAGTTGCAAGAGCTACAGAAAAGAATTGCCTAATTTGTGTTAAAAACGGAATACGGTGCGTAATTGGAACAACTGCTATGTCAAAAGATTTTTTAGAAAAGTTTAAAGAACTTGTAGAAAAAAATAGAGCTCCTGCTGTAATATCACCAAATATGGCCACTGGAGTAAATCTCCTATTTAAAATCTCCGGTATAATAGCAAGCTATTTGAAGGAGTGGGATATAGAAGTCATAGAGGCACATCATCATAGGAAAGTTGATTCTCCTAGTGGCACTGCTTTAAAAATTGGAGAGGCTATAACTAATGCGATAGGTTCTAACTTAGATGAAATAGCAAAATATGGAAGAGAAAAAGGACCAAATAAGCGACTCGTTGGAGCAAAAAGCGAAATAGGCATCCATTCTGTCCGGGGTGGTGATATTATTGGCGACCATACCATCTTATTTGCAGGACCAGGCGAACGAATAGAATTAAAGCATCAAGCTCATAGTAGAGCATGTTTCGCATCAGGAGCAATTAAAGCTATCAAATTTGTTGCCAAAGTGAAAGAAAATAAAATTTTCGAAATGAAAGATGTACTTGATCTTTAGCTTTTTATATCTTTAAATAAATTTACGGTGAACTTCTCGCTTCATTTAACTTTTTTTTATAATTTTTCAAATCAGGAAAATCCCGATTCTGTGCTATTGATAGAGTTTTACTTATAGGATATGCTATTCTTCGGATCGAACATTCAGGGATCTCATTTTTAATTTTTATTATACCGTAAGACGCTCTATTATCATCGTCTAAGGACATTCCAATACTTCCTACATTAAAAATAAATTTATTCGCAACCTTTCCTATAAAAGGTACATGTGAATGTCCTGACACTATAACTGATTCTTCTATATCTGAGAAAATTCCTTTAAGTTCATTCTGCGTAATATTTTTTCCTATACCTTCTGAAATAGATCTAGGCGATCCGTGTAATGCTAAGATAGCTACTCCAGCAGTTTCAAAAACACATTTCTCAGGGCGTTTTAATAAAAATTCTATCGATTCTTTGGTTAAATAATTTCGAGCAAAGATAAAAAGATTATATAATTTTTCTTCTTGTTCCGTAGTTGGTGACCATTCGTCATTTATTTCAGCAAACCAGGTGTCAGTATTTCCTTTTATCCAACAAATTGGTTTTAAATTTCGCAATTCTTGAAATACTTCCGATGGTGAAGGGCCATTTATAACCAAATCTCCTAAAAATACAATTTCTGAGATGTTGAGAGATTTGATGTCAGATATTACGGCGTTTAATGCGTGAATATTTCCATGAATATCAGATAAAATAGCAACATTCATAGATAAAACTTTAATTATAATTTCTGTGATGATAAAATAAAAAGTTCTTAGGTTTTAAGAAGATTTTCTTTCATTTAAAAATTATACTTATCTTTTTAATAAGAGAGATAAAATTATAAATAAATCAGAGCAGATCGGTATTATCATTAATCTAAGTAATATAGATTTCATTACGCCAACTCTTCATCGAAACGGCATAAAGGGTATCCAATCCTTACGCAGCCCATATTTATAATTCTATCTCGTGATAATTAACGTTATAAAGGATTTAATTCTTTTTTCTTATTTTAAATGTTCTGGAACTTTTTGACCGTTTAATAGATCCTCGAAAGTTTCTGCCCTTCTAATCTCATACACAGAATTATTATTAATTAATACTTCAGCAGGTCTAGGTCTTGAATTATAAGGGCTACTCATAACAAAACCGTATGCTCCAGTATCAAGAATAGCAAGATAATCTTCCTCTTTCAACTCATTTAATTTCCTACCTTCTCCAAGAATGTCTCCAGACTCACAAATAGGTCCTACAATATCATATTCAAATTCCCGCTTTTTTCCTTTTAAATCACAAGGAATTATATGATGATAACTATTGTATAATGTTGGACGAATTAGCGTATTAAAACCAGCGTTAACTCCAGCAAAAAGCTTAAATCCATTATCTTTTATTGTATTTATCTGCGTTAATAAAATTGTAGACTCCGCGCTTAGGAAACGTCCTGGTTCGATTTTAAAAATGGGTTCGCCTAACTCTTCTGCCTCCAACAAATTCAAAAACGGTTTTATTACTAAATTTTTATAACTCTCTAAATCTAATGGTTCTTCTTCTGGTCGATAAGGAATTCCCAAACCCCCACCAAAATCGATGAATTCAAACTTAATATCAAGTGTTTTTATTATTTTCTTGATAATACTAATAAATTTTTCTGCTGGTTTTCCAAAATCGAGAGCGTTTATTACTCCAGACCCAATATGCTGATGAATACCAAATTTTTCAAAACCAGCTTCTTTAGCTTTTCTGTACGCTTCTATTGCTTGTTGTTCGAGTATACCAAATTTTATGTCTTTTCCTGCTGTAATTGTGTGTTTATGGTGTCCTGCCCCAAATTCTGGATTTATCCTAAAAGAGATAGCTTTTTTTTCCTTACCAAGGCTCTCATGAATTCGTACTAAACGGTTCAATTGGCTTAGACTGTCTAAATTGACGAAAACATTATTTTTTACTGCGAATTTAAAGTCAGCATCTGTGAACATATTTCCCGTATATATCATCTTTTCTGAAGATATACCCGCTTTTAAACAAATGTACACTTCTCCCATAGAAGTACAATCGAAGGAAGCCCCTTCTGAATTCAGAATTTTTAGAACAGACAGATTTGAATTTGCTTTAACAGCATAGTTAATTTGGTTATTTTTGTATTCGTGATTTAAAACATTTTTCAAGCTTCTGTAGCGCTCACGTATCATTTGTTCGTTAATTACATAAAGGGGTGTACCAAACCTTTTAGCGATATCTAAGGTTTTTTTTTTTGCAAAATACAATATATCCTCTCTATATTCTAATCCTTTTCTCTTTAACCAATCAGAATAATTCATAGTTTATTACCTCAAATTTGATAAATTTCCTTCTTTTTTAAATAAAAATGGCCAAGTAAATTATGAAAACAAATTAAAACTCAATTGTTTCAATTACTCCGTCAAAAACTTTTTCAGCCGGACCTTCCATAAAAACTGATTTCCCATCATAAGTAATTTTCAAATCACCCCCATCGTTATGGACTGTAACGGGAGTATTTTTCCTAAATAATCCTAAAGTCGTTCCTGCTACTACAGCAGCACAAGTACCGGTTCCACACGAATTAGTTACGCCAACTCCTCTTTCAAAAACTCTCAGAATAGCTTCCTCTTTGGACAATACTTTTACGAATTCTACATTGGTTTTTTTTGGAAAAAGGATATTAGACTCGATTGCAGCACCATATTTCTTCAAATCATCGTCATTAATGACCTCTTTTGAAAAAATAATAGCGTGAGGGTTACCTGTTGATACTGCTGTAAATTTAAAAATCTTATCTAAAACTACTATTGATTCATTAACGCATTGATTTACCGGACTTTCTAAATTAACTGGAATGCTCTCGCAATCTAAAGTCGGAGTGCCCATATCAATTGTTACTGTTTCGACTTTATCATTAATAACAGTAAGTTTAGCGATTACAATACTTTTAAGTGTTTCAATCTCTATTTTATCTTTTTTATAAATATCGTTTTCGTAAAGAAATTTCGCAAAACATCGAACTCCATTTCCACACATCTCGGCTTGAGTACCGTCGGGATTGAACATTTTCATCCTCACTTCCGTTTTTTTTGGA
Organism: Promethearchaeota archaeon; assembly: GCA_016839745.1. GTDB lineage: Archaea > Asgardarchaeota > Lokiarchaeia > Sigyniarchaeales > SOKP01 > SOKP01. The sequence goes on along the minus strand of JAEOTS010000009.1, from coordinate 29,656 downwards.
TGGCAAACAAATAAAACTCCATCAGCCCCTATAGAATAATGATGCTTACATAATATTTTTGCTAAGTCTGATTTTTTATCGTCAGGAATCCCATATTTTAGATTATTTATTATTACATAATCGTTTCCAAGACCATGATACTTACCAAACTCTAAATTTTGTATTGATATTTTGTCCATGTTAAACAAGTTCACACTTATTTTCATATTTCATATTTTAATAAAGCTTAATTTAGTTTAAACGTTATATCAAACTTAAAATTATTACCTAACCAAAATTATGAAACGAAAGTATCTCGCGATTACACTTCTTACTTTAATGACTTTAATCCCAACTGTAAGTGTTTTTGGTTTTGAGCATATAGATAATATAAACAACGGTATTTCTGTATATTTCCTTGTTCACTTAGAAGCAGATGAAAATATTGTAATTAATGTAACTCACAGCGGTGATGGAAATTTCAACCTGTTTCTTTATGATAGGCGTCCTACTGAATCTTTTATAAATATTGATAGTAGCCTTAATCCTGATATTTTTGATGTAGCAATAAATTATAGTATAGATGATAATCCTTACATTAACTATACAGCATCAGAGTCTAAAATCTATTACATCGAACTAATTTTGATTGAAAACGGACCAGATACTTTCTTTTTCTATTGTAGTAATGACGAGTTAACGAGATATTACCTTCCAATTATACCTGGATATCAAATAGGTCTCTTAATTCTAACTATTATTTTAACTTCAAGCTTGATTATCTTATTTAAGAAGAGAATTACAAAGAAGAATTACTAATAAAGTAATTTTTAGTAAAGACTTTTTTTATCATTTTCAAACATACATGACGAATTCCGAAGTGGACTATATTTAAAGAATGGTCAAATTCAGTAATTTTACGAAATTTTTCTTATCTAAACCACATAAAACAATCATTTTGGGTGATCCTTGATCATTTTCCATCACATAATTTTAAATTCAATTCACCAATAGCCTAATTATAGATTTAATATAATAATGTAAAGTGATACAAAATTTCGTTTGATGAGATTAGTAAGAAATTAGCCCAATTAATGAAAGAAACTGAAGAAATCGAACTAAAAGATGTAGATTTATTCGCAGAGTATTTAGAGTTTCAAATGTTGCCCGGTATCGTTCAATCTGCTGCACAAGCCGTTTTACCTGGAATTGGAAAAGCAGAATGGACTCCAACCAAATTTACTCTTGATTTGGAATTTCCCGGACAAATCGAAACGATTGAATTCATAAGATCGAACGGAAAGAAAGCAGTAATTGGCGGAGAAAAGGTTCCCCCGTTTTACAACTTTCTTGGTCTTGACAAAAGAAATCCTAACCCACCTTTAGTTACTTATGATGTTTTTGATATGGGCTCTAAAATGATGTTACCTAAACCTATTAAGCAAGAATATGGAGAAGTATTAGGAGATCCCGCAGAATGGGCAAAATTTGCCGTCGATAAGTTCGGCGCAGAAAGCATAACTTTTCATTCTCTAGAAATTGATCCTGCTATGGGCGACGCACCAGTTTCGCAATCTGTGAAATATTTAGAAGATATCTTACAAGCCGTTGATGTTCCGGTAATTATTGGTTGCTCTGGAAATAAAGAAAAAGATGTCGAGTTATTTAAAGTCACTGCAGCTGCCACCGAGAGCGAGGTTTTAATGCTATCTGCAGCTGATAAAGCAACCTGGGAGGAAGTTATTCCTTTAGCCGTTAAGTACGACCATAATTGCTTACTTTGGACGAGCTTGGATTTAAATAACCAAATAAAAATGAACAAAGACGCATTAGAACTAGGATTACCCAAAAATAGAATTGTAATGGACCCTACATGTGCTACCTTAGGTTATGGAATGGAATATTCATTTAGCATTTATCAAAGAATGCGAATCGCAGGTTTATTGGGAGAAACTGATTTAGCTTATCCAATTAGTGGCGGAACTACTAATGCATGGGGGGCTCGTGAAGCCTGGATGAGTGAAAAGCAAGCACCTCAATGGGGTTTAAGACAATACAGAGGACCTATCTGGGAAATCATTAACGCATTAACTCTGAGCTTAGTGGGCTTAGATTTAGCTATGATGTTCCATCCTGTAGCAGCTAAACACGTAAAAGAGATTACTGCTCAATTCTTCGCCGAAATTCCGAAGGTAATGGAAGATAAAGGTTATTACGACTGGGTTTCAGCAAGAATGAAATAAAAGAAATTATTATTTCTATTTTTTATTTTCTATTTGTTTCAAAAAATATGATGTAGCAAATTAGTCTTTGTCGACAAAAAATGTTGTCTCTCTTTCACTTTTCATTTTCTTAAGCTATCACCTAATAAATCATTATTGATTTTAAAAAAGGCTTCACTTTATCTTATAATCCAATGGAATTTTTTTCACGTTTATAAATGAAATCATTCACGGATCCTTATTGTTTGGTTGCGATTTTTGTCGCCAATCTTTAACTTATTATTCACTGAGATTAATTTGGTATTTATAAAAAAAAAAAAAATTAAAATTTATTCTATAGTCCTTAACTTAACACGCTTAATTTCCCAAACGAAAAAGTAGGCAATTGGTACGAGAAATATGCCTCCCAAAATGATAAGAGTAATTATCTCATCAAAGTCAGCTGGTAAGCCAATTATCGTGATAAGCGATATTAAACCTATCGTTATTAGCGCTAGCGTTATTAGCGTTAGCTTAGCGTTATGTTTCCCGGAAATTTCCCGGGGTCGTGGCGCTTTCATTAAGAATATTGAAATCCAAGTACAGACGCTAAAGTAGGCAGAGTGCCATATTAGAAAACTAAAACTCCAATCGCTGTACTCTAGCGATGTTCGCGTTCTAAAGCCCAAGGCATCAATTATCGCTTGTATGCCAGTTTCAAGTTGAATTCCCTCCGTTTCTAATATATATAACGCCCTACCCCACATTCCCGGTAAAGTAAAGAGCCACCTGTACATACAATAAACCACGCACCAAGTTACAATTATTATCGCAGAATACCTCAGTATTCGCAACCGTTCTACTGCCTCCTTATCTTTTATCGAGAAAACACGGCGCAGTTGTATAATAGCAAGTGGGAGTACTGACAGGAACCCAATCGCCCATAATGTCTCCACGAATACACCCCTTAATACAAAATGGGTGATCCCCCCCCATGTGTCAATGGGTTGTGCTAGAATTAAACATCCTACTAGGATATAGGGAGTCTTTGTTATGAATGACTTGAATTTATTAGCACGTGCATCGTCGGTAGCAGGCAAATAAGTATTAAATCGTAACATCGCATATCCAAATAACCCAGCGAATGAAACTTCCGCTAACGTGTTCGGTATTCGGAAAGTATAAGGTATAGACCATACACTAATCGCTCGATATGCAGAAACTAACGTAAAGATTACCGCCATTATTCGCATCCATTTCCGATATGTTGAATCCTTTCCATCCCTTGGAATCAGTGATCGTTTGTAAACAACTGCACAATACACCAGGCCCATGATGTTAATAGTCACCATAACCGTATACCAAGGGATTGCCCAAGCTGTGCTAAAATCTTGTGCTAGAATTTTTATCATCTCAATTTTTTTAAATTGCTGTGGATATATAACATCTTTAATTTTTTAAGATGTGTATTAAAATTTTGTCGTTATTTTATATAAAGCTTTTCGATGTATAATCGTGCTCATTTTTAAACTTTAATAAAATATTGAAGTAGAAAATATTCGAAGCTTTTCAAGAGCTGAGTGAAAAAGTGTTTTTGAGGTTGGTCCTGCACATATTTATGGGGGGACTTAACCAGCGCAGTTTGCAAGCATGATGACTTACAATATTTATTTTGGTTTTCCTTTCTTTATCTCCCTATAGATGACGATTTAATAAAACCTACAATAAAAATTAAGAAAACTAAGCTTTTCTAATTTTAATATAATAATCTTCACCTTCAATTTTAAACTCTATAATTGAATCTCCATGTTTTTCTACATATCGCTTGATGTTTTCCCCAGATTCGCCAAAATCTCCCGTAACTTCTAATACCTCACCAGTTTCCATTTCGTTTAATTTCTTTTTAGTTTTAGCGACGGGTAATGGGCAAACCAATCCGTCCAATTTCAAATTATAAGTTTTGCTCAAGATAAATCATCTCTATTTGATTTAGCTAAATAAAATATTATCCGCTTGGACGCACATGTCAACGAAGCCATTCATGGTAGTAATTTCAATACCTTCAATCAACTCTTCAGCAGAAACCCCTCTCGCTTTTGTACAAACTCCACACGCTTTAATTACTCCACCCTCTTCGATGACATCTTTAAGCCATTTACCAACGTTATCGTATGACGAAGGATCTTGATTTTTCTTCCCTACAAAAACACCATCTTCAACCAAAAAGATATTAATTTTATGTCCTTCCAATAGGGCGGTATAAGCAAACCGTAACATTGTATAAGGTCTTTCGGAAGTATAAGCAGCGTTTCCAATTACAACCGTAAATACTTTTATCTTTTCTGTCATGTTAGATTATGTAATGTTTAAATTTATAAGGTTAGTTATGGAATTGTAATAAAAAAAGATTTATTAATTTTTTCGAAATAATTTATTTATATTTTCGATAAATTATTTATTATTGGTAAAGTAATATTTAATTGGAAACACTTGATATTTTTAGAGTAAAAAATTAAAAATAAGCAGTAGAAGGATGAATATCGAATACTTAAGAAATTTCGTTAAATTAGCGAAATATAAAAGCTTCTCCGAATTAGCTCGCGATCTTCCCATTTCTCAAAGTACGTTATCTCATCAAACATCTCAACTAGAGAGATATTTTTTTGGTGATGACTCAGATATTGTTTTAATAAATAGAAGCACAAAGAAGTTTGAAATAACCGAAGCTGGAACAGTTTTTTTAGATCACGCGCAAAGAATTATAGATTTATTCGATGCGTGTGTAAAAGAGTTGTCAAAGTTTAGCGATTTTAGGTATGAAAATATTATTATCTCTGCATCAACGACTCCTGGTTCTCAAATCCTTCCTAGAGATATTGCTGAATACCGGGATAATAATCCTAATGTAAGTTTTAAAGTTAAGATCAATAATTCAAGAAAGTCAATAGAAAATATCGTAAAAAATTTGGCAGATTTTGCTGGTATAGGGGGTTTTCTAAAATATAGTAAGGATGATTTTGATTTCATTAAAATTGGAGAAGATGAACTTAAATTTATTTGTTCTCCTAACCATAAATTATTAAAAAATACTAATGGTTTAGTTGAGTTTACAGATCTGATCAAATTTCCCTTCGTTTGGCGAGAAAAGGGCTCAGGGATGAGAAATGCATTTAAGCGTCAATTTCCAGATTATAAAAGGCTAAAAATTAAACTCGAGATGAACGATAACGATTCTATTATTTCAGCAGTTAGCGAATCAAATTATATTAGCATAATGAGTGAAATGATGGCAGTTAACGCTGAAAAGGCAGGTTTAATTAAAATTATAGAAATTAGAGGTTCTCCACAGATCGTAAAAAGAGATTTATTTTTTATCAAATCAAAAAATAAGGTATTAAGTGAATTAAAGAATGGTTTTTGGGAATACATAAAAAAAAAATATAAGAAATATTAGAGTAAGCTCTTCTATTTTATTAGCCCCGTATTATCAAAATTTAGGAAATAACTGATTTTCTCTTTGAGTGGATAAATACCTTCTTTAAATAATGTGATAAGAAAGATCACTATGAACAGGATAGAACCAATTCCTGGTGCAAAATTTCCTACGACATCGACTAAAGTTGACGAAGGATCGAAAGCAAATATAGTAAATATTAACGAAGCAACAGCGACTATAATAGAAAGAAAAGAAATTACAGCTGCCGTCTTTTTACTTATGTTTAAATGAATTGGACCGATATCTAATCTAAAATGTTTGGGTTGTACGATTATCGATAAGACGCTATGATTAATTACATTATCCTCATATTCAATGTAGACGTGTAAGTATCGTCTCTCACTCATCTTCTTTTCTTTTTTAGTTCTTTTCTTATTCTTTACAGGTAGTACTGAAAAGATCATTACAGGGGGGTTGATAGCGTCCTTTTTAATTTCTACTTTCCCGTATAAGGGATGCACTTCAAATCCTTCTCCCTCAACTTTTAAGTTCACTATTGGGGGTTCCTTCTTAGTTGTGACTATTGTAAACGACGTTTCAAACACAGTTTTCCCTTCTTCGTCAACAATTTTTAGCTCTTTATGTGATAAGTAAACATAGAAAAGATAGCTCGACTTTTCCATCATGACAGAATAGTACTGAAGTCCCATGTTAATTTCGTAAACTGTCGGTTTTGGTTCTTCGGAAACAGCTTCAGACACTACGGAAGGAACTATATCATCATCTTTTGGACCTTCGCCATATCCGCCTAAAACCTCTCTACTTGCTTTAGGGGCACCGTCAGGAGCTCTTGTTGGAGCTGGAGATGGGGGTGGAGCTGAAACGGGAAGTGCACTCATTGACTTTTCTGAAGCCTCCTCAAATTCTCCCGGTTCTTCAAAAAACATATCTTCATCGGCAGCTTCTTCATCGGCCATCTCTATTTCATAAGTTTCTTCCTTTCGTTTTGCTCTTTTTTTTGCCTTTGGAGCATCCACGACAAGTCTTTCTTTTTCTTGATATTTCATTGGCTTCTCGGGAGCGCTACGTAATTTTTTACTCTTAAACTTTTCGTCTGCTTTACCGCTTTTGTCTCTACTTATGTCTTTTTTCTTCTCCTTCTCTTCTTTTTTTTTATCTGGTTTTTCTTTTTTAGAAATTAATTTTAAATCTTTTAATTTAGTTTTTTCATTAATTGGAGTTTGTGTAACAAAATCTACGATTAATAAGTATTCGCGCAATATCTGGGTTTCTCCAAGCGATTTGTAGATGTCATCTAATATTTTATTTATCTTTGTATTCTTTTTATAATTTCCAATAAAGACGATATCGTAAATATACACAGATAAAATTTCTGTTTTTTTATCGTAAAAGATTTTATTGGTCTCAATTTTAAGTTCTTTAATTGTTTGTAAAGATTCCATTTTGGTTTAACTCTATAATTCTTTAGATAATATATTGAGAATTTAAATCCCTTAAATAAGCTTTAAATTCTAACAAATGCTTTTTAATATCTTTTAATTTTTCTATTTTTATATCTTTACCTATAACTTTTTCGATCGCATCATTCATCAATTGAAGGTCCTTAAAAGCCTTAAAACTATCAAAAGAAGTTGTTTCGAAATTAGGCTCCCATGGTTTTAACTTAGGAATCGATTCAATTCCTCTTAAATCCCAATTAAGTTCGTTTTTAAATATTTTCGTTAATGGTTTTATATTTGATTCGTCCCATTTTTGTATAATCCATGGTGCGTAGCTATGTAGTTTATCATAATCTAATTCTAAATCATTACGCCACTCGTATTGATGATCCCAATTAGCTATTGCAATAAAGTTCTCGTGGCTTGCTTGCTCCATAGGGAAAAATTTCCATGAATTTCTGTTGATTTTAACGCTCTTAAAGGGAACACCTTCTCCATACTGGAAATAATAACCGATTACATTATAGTTTTCTGGATCAGTTAAATTAAATTGTAAATAAACTTCAATCTGGGTTATATCTATACTACTATTAAATAATTCTTCCTGAAGCAATTTGTAAAGCACATTTTTTGCTTTATTTGGGTGACATTTTCCAGAAAACACAGGATAATATGAAAGGCAATAAAACACATTATCTCCTTGCATCTGTCCTTCATACACTTCCACCCAATTTTCTAAAGGTCTGATTAGTACATGAGAACGAAGATAATTAAAAATTAAAACCGCATCCACCACTGCTGCAATAACGATTATTGCAACAAAAAGAATAGTAAAAATTTCAGCGAATCCAAAAAATATCGCTAAGGAGATAAAAATAAATAAACCTCCAGTAAGAAAGAAAAAAGTTATCAACGAATTTAAAGCTTCGTGCTCTTTATCCTTCTTCGAGTATAACATAATCGGTGCGTTTTCAACGATTACTTTCTTACTAAACTTATCTATGAAAGTCTGAAAATCTACTTTATTCCACTCAGAATTAGACATTTTTCAATTAAAAAATATTTCATATATTTAGGATTAAATTGATCTCAATAACGGGTAATTATTTTTATATTTTAGTAGGTGAAGAATTTACTGTTATACTTTTGAACCTTAAACATCTATAATAAAAAAAATATAAAAGTATGATTTAGGTCCTTCTTTTTTCAATTGATTTTTTAGTTTTTTCAACTGCTAATTTCGAAGTTTTTTTAATATTTTCTCCGGTTTTTTGTCCAATCCTACCAATTTGAACCATTAACCATTCAGGTGATCCTATTCCTTTTCCATATTCAATCCATATATACATCATAAATCCTAACAAGCCAACATTCGCAATATAAATAACTGGAAATAAAAAAATATTTAATTGCTTAACATATAGGGGCATGAAGATAAAATGTATCATAAACAGACTCAAAGAGATTTTTCCATAGTATCTAAACATTCTTACAATATTATTCGATTTTCCTTTTAAATCGATGAAATAAAAAGCGATACCTATAATTGTGAGAGCAGCTCCTAAATTATATAACATATTGGAGGCAGTTCCTCTAATCAAAAAATCGGGCATGCCTGGCAGGTAAAAAAAACTCTGATCGTTGGCAATTCCCAATAGAGATAAGTGTCCATATTCTGACATGTTCATAGTTACTACCGTTTGTAAAGTAAACCCCATCATAACTCCAGCAACAATAAGGGAAATACCCCAAGTAAAGAAGATGCGAAATAATCCTCTAAATCTATTCTCTGACTTATCACTCATCGCCTCATAAAGATATTCTCCGAAAATTGTCGAAATAAAACATATCGAAAGCCAAGGTAAAAGCGTGACAGACGGATTGGCAGAAGTGATGATAAAGTGAAAAAATCCCACTATCAAATTTGTGTCTTTTTCAGTATAGAGAAAAGCTCTAATCGTGGGAGTTAAGAAAATTATGAATATTCCAATAATCGCACGAGGCATCTTAGTTATTTTTAATGCGTAATACGAAAAAATTTGGGAAAATCCCATAAAAAACAAAATATTCCAGCCCCAAAGATTTAAGGGAAAGGGATAATAGTGCTCTGTTAAGTTTATAAACACGCCAATAACCACAATAATTAGTCCTCTTGAAAAAACTCGATTTCTAATGAGTTTCTCGGGCATTTTTCCTGCTTTTTTCTTTACTGTAAATACTACGCTTAAAGCAGAGAGAAATATAAAAAGTGAAGGGCCTAAAATATCTAAAAACATAAATGCTAATCCATACACGAAATACCACTCTTCATTTAACCAAACAGCAGCATAATGGGCCAGTATTATGAACAGTATTGCAAAACCTTTTACAAAATCAATACTCTCTATTCTTCCTGATGAGGAATAATCCCTAATTTCTTCTATTGGTATCTCTTGTCTTAAGTAGTTCACTAAAGTAGGAGAAATAAAATCATCTTCTTTTTTTGCATTCATTCCCATAATTTTAATTGTAAGTAGACTTCATTAAAAAAGTTGACATTTTTGGAGGTTCTTAAAAATTATAAAATCATATATCCTTTGAATTTTTAATTCATATATTTCATTAAATTTCTTGGGCTAGTTTATGGTGGATTTTGAAGATTTTCTTAAGTTTATCAAATCTCAAGATTTCTATTGTGGTCAAATATCTCACATTGAACATATCCCCGAACTTAAGGCTCGCTTTGAAGCTTTAGATAAACCTCTAAGAAAAAGATTAGAACGATGGTTAAATAATAAAGGAATAAATCTTTGGCGACATCAAGCTGTGGCTATAAATTCAATCAGGAAAGATAATAATACTGTTATTGTTACATCCACGGCATCAGGAAAATCTCTCTGCTATAATTTACCGGTGTTAGATCACCTTTTAAACAACGAAAAAACTACGGCGTTATACCTTTTTCCAACTAAAGCTTTAGCTCGCGATCAGCATTCTCAATTAAAAGAAATTCTAAGCGAGACTAACATAAAAGATTACCGTATTGGCGTGTACGACGGAGATACTACTCCAAACGAAAAAAGGCGCATATTAGCAAGTGCAAACATTATAATAACTAATCCTTATGGATTACACTATTACTTACCGTGGTTCAAACAAAAGTGGCGAAGAGTTTGTAGTAATCTAAAATATATTGTACTCGACGAAATTCATATATACAAAGGCATTTTTGGGTCTAATTTCGCCTTACTCTTAAGAAGATTGAAGCGAATTCTTGACATATTTGAAGTAAAACCAATTTGGATATTATCAAGTGCCACAATTAATAACGCAAAAGTGTTCTGCGAGAAATTAATTGGCGAAGAGTTTGTAGTCATTGATAAAGACGATTCTCCCTCTGGAGCAAAAAAAGTAATACTATGGGATTTACCGTATGATAAGGCCTCGGCAAAATATAGGTCTGCCCATCAAGAAACCAAGAATTTATTTATCACTCATTTAAAATACAAAAGCGGCATTCAAACTTTAACTTTCACCCTTTCGAGAAAGATGGCCGAATTACAAGCCATTTGGACTAAGAAAGCTCTCCCCCTGCTCAAAGACAGAATTAGCAGTTATAGAGCGGGCATCAGCAAGAAAAAAAGAAGAGAAATCGAAGAAAACTTTAAAAATAAGAATATTCTAGGGATTAGCTCTACAAATGCTCTAGAATTAGGAATAGATATAGGTTCCCTAGACGCTACAATTAGCTCGGGTTTTCCAGGCACTATTTCAAGCTTCAGACAACAGATTGGGCGCTCTGGTAGAGGATCAGAATTATCGATTTCAACTTTCATTCCAATGCAAAATCCCTTAGATTTGTTTTATATCCATAACCATGAGCAATTATTTGGAAATATTCAAGAAGAAGTACTTATAACTTTAAAAAATAAATATATTTTAAAAAATCACTTATGCTGTGCTGCTAAAGAAATACCTATAACTATTGATGAATATCAGAGATTTGGAATTGAGAAAAAGGTGACATTTGACAATTGTATTAGTGATTTAGTTTCAGAATCGTTGTTGATGAAGAGGATGGACAAGTACTATTGGAAAGGAGACTTTTTTCCAAACGAGAAGTACGGATTGAACGCAGTTTCCTCTAGGAGCTATAAAGTAATTCTTAGGAAGAGTGGATTTGAAGAACTGTTAACAGTCGAAGACGAAAGTTATGTTTTTCGTGATTTACACCCAGGAGCAGTTTACCTTTATGAAGCTGAAACTTATGTAGTACAAGACTTAGATCTCGATGAAAAAGTTGTGTATTTATCTAGAGCTAATGTTGAATTTTACACTCAATCGCTCAAGCATACAGATATATTTCCTCTTGAAATTCTCTCGCAAGATAATACGGGGCAGAATAACATAATTGAGAAATTCTTTGGCAATGTAAAAGTTGAGCACGAATATTACTCTTATAAAGTCATTGATACCTTAACGCAAGAAACTTTATCCCGACATCCACTAAATAACATTCCAATTATTGAGTTTGAAACTCAAGCGGTTTGGTTTGGGATTCCATTTGAATTTCAAAAAGAGTTAGAATTGAAAGGATTCGATTTGGGAGGGACAATTCACGCAGTGGAACACGCCATGATTGCAATGGCTCCAGCATTAGCCCAAATATCAAGATGGGATTTAGGTGGGGTCTCTATCGATTTCGATCCTGTTAAACAGCAGCCTGTAATATACATATATGATGCCTACAAAGGCGGTATTGGAATATCTGAACAGCTCTTCTTTAATTTAGTCGAATTATTAAACCTTGCCTTAAAATTAGTTGAATCGTGTAGCTGTAAATCAGATAATGGTTGTCCTGCGTGCATTATGAGCCCTAAATGTGGAAACAATAACGATCCATTAGATAAACAGGGAGCTCTTTTCCTATTAAAAGAACTCTTAAATGTTGAGAAAAATGATTAAGTAAAAATTCTTATCAATCATTAGCTTAATTTTTTTAAAAAAGAAATTATTATTTTAAGTATGAATAGTGATCTCGATTTAAGCTGGAGCGATATTGAATCTCCCACGATGACCCCTGATGATTATCTAAGAGAGTTTGGACCGAAAATAAAGAATAATTACAAGGTTTACGAACCTAAAGCCGAAATATTAGAAGAAATTCTCAGACTCTTAAAAAGTAAGAATGAACAGTTAAAAATTATCGCCTTTGGGGCTGATTGGTGTCCTGATTGCCATAAAAACGTACCTCGTATGATAAAGCTAGTGAAACGGATGAAAACTAAAGATGTTGAATTTCGTATCTTGTATGGTATTATGGTTGATGCTTTACGCAAACCGGGAGAAATACTATGGCATAAAACAAGATCCCCCCCTGAAGCGGTAAATCCTAAGTTCGAGTTAAAAGCGATTCCAACCTTCTACTTCTTTAATAAAAATGGTGAGTATTTGGGTCAGATTATAGAACATCCCAAAGAGACTATCGAAGAGGATACTCTTAAAATAATTAAAGAAAATCTCTAATAAATTTCATTAATTTTTCACTTTTCTTTTCTTTTTTTTTTCAAGAATTAAGATTTATATTTGTATATCGATTTATTATCTTTATGTCGAAATTAAATGTCAAAAAAGTCATAATTTTTAAGCATGGAGTTTCCTACTACATTCTCGAGGGAAGCGTTAAAGGAACGGACACTTTTGAGTTAGAGTTTAAAATTGACGAAATGGATGATGTACTAAAATCACTCTTTGTTTTAGATACCAGCGAAAAAGGATATATAAGTTCGATCTCTTATGATGCTGCTTTAGATACATCTCAATTATTAAAATCTATCATGTTAAATATTCCTGATAGAGACTCTTTTTCCTCATTAATCACTCAAATAAAAGGGGCAAACATTAGTCTTACCATAGCTGGAGGAAAGACTATATCGGGAACGATAATGGGAATCGAAGAATTTGAAAAAATGAGTAAGGATGAAAAAATTGTTGAAAAATTATTGATTCTACTACAAGATAGCGAGGTCATTTCTAAAATCAATTTTACTGAGATAAAATCCTTTGATATTATGAACGAAGACATCAAAAAAGACCTAAAATTCTTTCTCGAAACTGTTATATCGGGGAAGAAAAAGGATGCAAAAAAAATCGTAATAAACTGCGAATCGGGAGGGAACGATGAGGTTGATAGAATCATTTTTGTCTACTATATTCGTGAAAGTCCAATTTGGAAAACTTCATATCGTTTAATAATGAGCAAGGAGCAAGCATTAGAAGAAAAATGCCTACTTTCTGGTTGGGGTCTTATTGAAAACACAACTAATCAAGATTGGGAGGATGTTGAGTTGTCCTTAGTTGCGGGAATGCCCGTTTCTTTTAAATACGAATTTTATAGACCTATATTTATTCAACGTCCCGTAATCCGTCCTCCAAAGGTTCTAAGCGTAAGACCTACTGAAATCGAAGAGGGGCTTGAAATGGAAAAATACAAAGATTATGCTATGTCAGAAATGGAAGCCAAGCCGAGAGCAATGAAAATAAGGTATAAAGGTGGTCGAAAAGGAGCTCCTCCCCCTGCTCCCGCAGGAGCTATAGGATATGGTGGCGCATTAGGCGTCATGTCTGACGACGCTTTACTTGATAAAGTAAGATCCCAAACAAAAATACAAACAAAAGACTTAGGAGAATTATTTGAGTACAATATATCAAACCTAGTTTCGATAAAACGGAAACAATCGGCTTTAGTTCCTATATTAACAGAATCTATAAAAGCAAGACGAGTTCTATTATACAACAAAAACGAATACGATAGAAATCCGAACGCATGTCTTGAGATCACAAATAATACAAATCTAACGCTTGAACGAGGGCCAGTAACGATAATCTATGACGATAATTTAGCAGGAGAAGCAATAGTTCCTTTTTTAAACAAAGAAGATACACGCCTATTGAATTACGCAGTCGAACAAGCAGTGATAATAACCAACGAAGCTAAATCTGAAAGTTTAAATGTGCACAAAATTACTATTGGAAGTGGATATTCCTACGAATATTATTACACTAACCAAATGACGACATATAAGATAAATAATAAAACGAACGAGGAAAAAGAACTCTATTTGGATCATCCTAAAACCCACGAATATAAATTTATCGAAAAACCTATCGATCCCGAAGAAACTCCGAACTTTTGGCGCTTTAAAATTACATTGAAACCTAAGGAAGCAATTAGTTTTAAGTTAAAAGAACAACGAGAGGATTACTCGAGTAATTACCTTAGAAACTGGTCTAAGAATGAAATATTAAAGCGAGTTGGGTTTTATACCAAGCAAAAATTTATTAACGAAAAACTTGAAACTCAGTTAAAAGAAATCGCAGAATTAATACAAAATTTGAACGATAAACAAAACCAGAGAGAGAAATTACATGATGAAAGAGATTTAATGTCAGACGAACAATCAAGACTGAGAGAAAACATTTCTGTGCTAGGAGACGATAATCAATCTATAACCTTAAAAGAACGATACGTTAAAAAATTAAACGACCAAGAGAGTAGATTCGAAAATATTTCTGTAGAGACTAAAAAACTCGATAAAGAAATTGAATCATTGAACAAAACCATTGAAAATAAAATGAATAAATTGAAAGCTTAATAAAAAGTTTTAAAACTCCATTTTTTCTTTTTTATTACAATATTCATAAGTTTCTTAATGATAAAAAAAAATAAATTATACCAAAAATAATATCTTACATTGTTATTTTAAAAGGTGTGAAATATGAGTATTGATGATCTCCAAGAACAAGTTGAAAAATTAAAGGATGAAATGGACGAACTCGAAGAGGTTTGCGATACCCTCCCTCAATGTCAAGAAGACGATGGTTGTGAGACGTGCGCAACTTATAAGAAAATCGATGCCCTTAATGACAAAATTGAAGAATTAGAAGAAAAAATCGAATCCCTTATGGGCGACGATGAAGAAGACGATTAAATACTAAAAGACTTTATTTTTTTTATTTTACTTTTCCTTTTATTATAATTTTAAACTTGCAGGACTTTTCAAGAATCTAAACTCTTTAATTCCTCTACAACTAAATCAATTCCTTTTTCTAATGCTATATTGGGAGAAAATCCAAGTATTTTTTGTGCTTTCCCAGGATCCGCGTAAAATTTATTAACATCGTAGGATCTAGATTTCGTGTGTTTAACTCTACTCGAGCTTCTCGTTTTTTCGATAATAATTTCTGCTAATTCTTTTAACGATACTGGTACTCCCGTAGATAGGTTAAAATCATCAAATAAATGCGAACCCCTCTCAATTTCTTGAATGCAACCCCAAATTCCCTGAATTGCATCTGTAATATAAGTGAAATCGAATATTTCTTCTCCCGAACCGTTAATTACTAGATCTTCTCTATTGAAAGCGTGCAATATAAATTTAGGGATAACTCTGTCTAAATGGTCATTAATACCGGTATATACGTTTGAAAACCTTAGCACTCTTGTTTTTAATCCATAATTTCCTGCATAGACTTTACAAAGTTCTTCTCCAGATAATTTAGAAACTCCATAGACATTAATAGGTTTACGATTTGAAGTTTCAACAACTGGTAAATTCACAGATTCCCCGTAAACTTCTCTTGAAGACCCAAATATCACCCAAGGGTGTTTATCTTCAGAGATAAGTGTCCTAGCAGATTCAAGTACGTTGATAGTTCCTCCTATATTAGTATTGATACACTCTAAAGGATTTTCGTGAGCAATTTTTACCCTACTTACTGCTGCTAGATGAACAATGCCATCTACACCTATAAATTTTGCTTGCAAAGATGAAAAATTTCTGACATCATCCATTGGATTCTCTTTTATATCATATGTAACGATTTCTATTCCTTTCTCTCCTAATAATCGTTTTAAGGCAGAACCAATGAAACCTGAGCTTCCAGTTATTAAAATTTTCATATTAGTTTTAATTAGCTTGGATAGTAATTAAGACTTAACATATCTGTTTAATTTATTGAATTAATATAGATGATTGTTTGAAAAAAAGGTTAAAAAAGAAAATTGTATTCTCCTTTTTATAACTAATAGAATATTAAATTAAAAATCTAAAAAAGGTCGCGATATTAAAATGCCAGGTAAAAAATTTGAAGTGCAAGCAATTAATGACGAGATTCTTGCGAAATTTAGCCTTAAAAATCGATATTCTTTCTTGAATAACAATTTAATGGCTATTCTTTCAACAAAAGAATTCAATTTCTTCAAAGAAGTCCAACGATTTTGTATGCGTTTTGAAAAGAAAAATGAAATTACTCACGGACCTGACGAAGATATTTACGATTGGGTTCGCGCTTTTGGAGAACAAGGGTATATAACCCGTCAGCACTCATTTGACATGTGCGATGTTCATTACGACGATTGGGGTTTAGCTATGGATTTTTTGAGAAATTTAGCAATCGATATGTTTGATCCACAATTTGCGATGGGAGGTGGAGCTACCGTTTTAGCAATTAATCCAGTATACGAACACCACGAAGATGTTCCTGAACGATTAGAAGCCCTTAAAGATATGGTTACTGGAGTATCTCCTGGGGCTATTCTTATTACAGAACCCGAAAGAGGTTCGGATGCCGTACATCAATTAACTACTTGCGACGAACAAGAAGACGGCTCGTTCCTTTTAAACGGAGTAAAAATATACAACACTAACGCTCCGCGTTCCAAGTGGGTTGTTGCCTATGCAACAGCCGAGAAAAACAACGGGAACACGATGGCTCAATTCTTAATAAACACCAATTGGGATGGATTTCATGTAGAACGAGCTGGAGTTCCATGGGTACCAAAGCTCTATCTTGGAAAAGAAACACTTACGAATGTTCGGGTCCCAAAAGAATATGTATTAGGAGGCGTCGGGAAAGGACGTGAATATATGTTTGAAGGGTTAGTTCCTGAAAGAATTTCTATCGCAATAATGGGTGTAAGTCAATGTTGGGGTGCATTAGCACACGCAATAATTTACGCTAACAACAGACAGCAATTTAACCAAATGATTCTTAAATTCCAAGGCGTTGGTTTTCTTTTAACCGATCTCTGGGCAAGAACTACTAATTTAACGCTTGGTTTGCTCAAATTCTGTGAGTCGTTTGATGAAAAATACATAAAATTCAATGGAGAAATTCCTAAAAACATTTCTCAAGCAATGGTTGCCTCAGCAAGTCAATTCAAATACCACGCTGCAAAACTCTCGAAAAAGGTATGTTATGAATGCGCCAATAATATGGGTGGAGCAGGTTTGTGTGATAACACCTTGATGCACGATTATATGAATATCTCGCGGATTCAAGAAATCATTGGCGGCTCTCGACAAATACAACAATATGTTATGTCGATGTCGTTAAGACAACTTTACAAGATGTCCGTTTCATAAAATTCGTAGATTTAAACGAATCCTTAATATAAAATTTTCTTCATTTTTATTTTTTTATCATAAGTATAGAGGAGATTGATTTCTCTATTTGATTCATAATATATACGGTTAAAATTTTTGCCTTTTTACATAATCTTAAATATTGAATACTAAAAACTAAAGGGAAAAATCGTATATTTATTTAGATAAGTTTTTTAAGAATTAATAAAAAAAAAAAAGATATGTAAAGAAACTGGATGTCTTATATGCCAGCCATCTTATAAAGTTGTCTCAAAGCCATAGACATAACATATTGTTGTATTTGTCTGCTCCCTCCTATGATTTCAGCGATTCTAGACATGTTTACTAAATCTTGCATTGCAGTGTTATCGCATAATCCCGCGCCTCCCATAAGATTTGCAGCTTCATAACAAATTTCTTTAGATAAAGCGCATGTGTGATATTTGAACTGGCTAGCAGAAGCTACTAATGCTTGCGAAATGTTTCTAGGAAGCGTTCCTCCAAATTTTTCCATCTTATCATCATAGTTCTTACAAAACATTAAAAGTCCAAGTGTGACATTAGTTAATCTAGCCCATAAATCTGTTAAAAGAAAGCCTACCCCTTGGAATTTGAGAACCATTTGATCGAACTGCTTCCTGTTGTTAACATATATTGCTGCGTGAGCGACTGCGTTCCAACACTGGGCTATGGAATCGATTGCTATTCCTATTCTTTCCGGAACTAGACCTTCAAAAAGATGTTCTCGTCCCTTTCCTACACCACCTAACACGTAATCCTTTGGTACTCTAAGGTTATCTAATCTTTCCTTACCTAACCATACTTTTGGCACATATGGTATGTAAACGCGTTCGCAATTCCAACCGTCCCATGAGGTATCGATTAAGAATTGAGCCATTGTGTTCCCGTTGTTCTGCTCTGCGGTAGCGTAAGCTACAACGTATCCCGCTTTTGGGGCATTAGTGTTAAATATTTTTTCTCCGTTTAAGACGAACGAGCCGTCTTCTTGTTCGTCGCATGTAGTCAACATGTGTACCGCGTCAGATCCTCTTTCAGGTTCTGTGATTAAGATCGCTCCTGGCGTTTCACCTGTTACAAATTTTTTCATGATTTCTAATCGTATAGGCATATTTTCGTGGTGTTCGTAAAGAGGGTTGATAGCTAACACGGTTGCGCCCCCAGCTAATGAGAATTGGGGTTCAAAAAAATCTACAGCTAAACATCTCATTAATTCCGTGCTTGCACCATAATTATCGTAATGAACATCGCACATGTCAAATGAGTGAGATCTTGTTAGGTATCCTTCGGCTCCAAATGCGGGGATCCAACTGTAAATATCTTCGTCAGGTCCGTGCGTAATGTTATTTTTCTTTTCGAATCGCATGCAGAATTTTTGAGCTTTTTTTAGAAAGTTAAATTCTTTTGGTTCTAAAATGGCTGTTAAATTCGTGTTTAAAAACGAATACCTGTTTTTTAGACTTAACTTTTCAAGGATTTCGTCATTTATAGCTTGAGTTATAAACCTTTTATTTTTTTCTTCTTCCATTTTCCTAACTCCAAATTTTATAATCTATCTGAAAATTATTAGAGAAAAAGTCTTACTAAGAGAAATATAATTTCTCTTTTTAAATTTGTTTATTGATTATTGAACAGAAGAAATTAAAAAAAAAAGTGTGAAAAAATGAACTCTTATCCTATATCCCTGACATCTTATACAAGGTCCTCATAGCCATGCTGAGTATATATTGTTGGATTTGTCTCGAACCGCCCACAATCTCTTGAATTCTGGATATGTTCAATAAGTCATGCATTAAGGTGTTATCGCATAAACCAGCTCCTCCCATAAGATTTGCGGCTTCGTAACAAATTTCTTTAGATAAAGCGCAAGTATGGTATTTGTATTGACTTGCTCCAGCTACCATAGCTTGAGCGAGATTTTTTGGTAGTTCTCCACCATAATGTTCAACTTTAGCGTCGTATTGTTCACAGAAACGTAATAATCCCTGAGTTACATTAGATAACCTAGCCCACAAATCTGTTAGTAAAAAGCCTACGCCTTGGAACTTTAGAATCATTTGATCGAACTGCTTTCTATTGTTAGCGTATATCGCTGCGTGAGCTATTGCGTTCCAACATTGAGATGTTGCGTCGAGAGCAATACCTATTCTTTCTGGTACTAAACCCTCAAATAGATGTTCACGTCCTTTTCCTACACCTCCTAAGATGTAATCCTTAGGAACTCTTAAATTAGTAAAATGTTCGTGACCAATCCACACCTTAGGAACCCAGGGGATCATAACGCGCTTGCAATCCCATCCATCCCAAGAAGTGTCTATAAGGAATTGAGCCATCGTGTTCCCGTTGTTCTGTTCAGCTGTGGCATATGCTACAACATAACCTGCCTTAGGAGCATTTGTATTGTAAATTTTTTCACCGTTTAAAAGAAAAGAGCCGTCGTCCTGCTCGGTGCAAGTTGTTAACATATGCACAGCGTCAGACCCACGTTCTGGTTCGGTAATTAAAATTGCCCCCGGAGTTTCACCAGTTACGAACTTTTTTAGAACCTCTAATCTGATAGGTATATTTTCGTGATGGTAATAAATGGGATTAATAGCTAAAATCGTTGCGCCCCCAGCCATGGAAAACATGGGGTCGAAAAAGCTTAAAGTTAGGCATCTCATCAATTCTATAGCTAATCCATTATCTGGAAAATCCATGTCAATTTCTTCGTAAGGATGAGCCCGGGATATCAATCCTTCTTTTCCAAAATCTGGAATCCAATGGTAAAACTCTTCATCCGCAGCGTGAGTGATGTTATTCTTTTTTTCATATCGGATACAAAACTTTTGAGCTTTCTTAAGAAAGTTCATCTGTTTTTGCTCAAGAATCGTCATTAAATTTGTGTTCAAAAATGCGTATCTGTTTTTTAGACTTAACTTTTCAAGAATTTCGTCATTAATAGCTTGATTCATAAATTTCGATAATTTTTCTTCTTCCATTTTTTTTATCTCCCACTTTTTAAAATTTTGAACTTTTTAAAAGGAATAAATCTATGGGAAAAAAAGCTATATAACTTTTTAATATTACTTGAAAATAACAAGTGCCCATTAATTTTTTTACATTATTAAGTTTTTCAATCGATTCGAAAATTTCTTAGATATAATTAATCCCGTTTCGAATGGGCAATTTTTCTGAAATTGAATAATTGAAATAAAATTATCAATTCCTATTAAAGATAAGATACCGTATTCCTCAAGTGAGATTAATTCGTTGATTCTTGAATTTCCAATTATAAATCGGCTTTCTAACAACCTTATAATATCGGATAGAACGTTGGGACTAAGGTATGAAACTATGACTCTTCCGGTTTGAGTCAATAAAGCGGAAGAGATGACGAAGGTAGAAAAAGTATGGAGTTCTTTGAAAACTTCAATCAAATCCTTTTGTATTTCTTCGGAGACCAGTTTTTTACTTTCGATTATTCCATCGACATTTTTATCAAAGTTTTGATATTTTGAGATATCACCATCGAAATTTTCAGTTAATCGTCCGAGATCAAATTCATATAAGAATTCGCTTTTAATTGCCCTTAATTGGTTTCTCAATTCAACGAGATTATCAGTTCTATCACTAAATAACGCAAACATTAATTCGCTGGAATCCGCTTTTTCTACTTCAAAGATAAATCTAAAAGGTCCTACTTCAATTTCCGATAGCTCTTTTGTTTTCAAAGTTTGCTTAACAAACGAAAAAATAGCGCTTAGGAAGCTACTAGTAAGTTTGATGTCAAAGATATCTTCATAAGTTTTATAGAAAAGTAGTTCCCCTGTAGATTTCATTATGAAGATATTTTTTATCATAGAACTTCGTAAAAATATTGGTTTTTAACTCAAGGATAGAGATTTTATAATCTTTTAATAATAGTTTAGATTTAAAAACTCTTGTATAAATCGGGATTCTTATGTAAAAGCAATTAACTAACGCCTTTTTTGTCAATATCTGATGAAAGATGAAAAATTATCTAATTTCGTATTTTTTTAAGAAAAAAAAGAATTTAGAAGCCATCAAATTTAGCCCACTCGTCGTCATCTTCAGCTTCCTCGTCGTCATCATATACTACCTCAGATTTTTCTGTTTTAACACCTTCAGCTGCTTCTTCTTCGTATTCGTCATAATCCTCGTCAAAACTTATTGCCTTATCTAAATCGGTTGCTACTTCTTCATCGCTAAGCTTTATTTCTGGGATCGGTTCCTCTACGAGTTTCTTCTTTTCAACTAGTTTAAGATAATCTCCGTGGATTTTAATTGTTATAGGTGTTTCTTCTTGCAGTAGACGCACTACAACCTCCTCGCTACTTGATGTATCGTGTGGCATGCGCATAACAATCGCTCTGGACCCTTCAAATACTCCACTTATAATTTCAACCGTATCGCCTGATTCTAAATATTCTGTAACGCTTCTTGGAAGTAAAACATGCTTCAACTCAGTTAAATCAATATTTTGAACGATTCTTCCTTTTATGTGAGGTATTCCTTGCACAGCTATCTGGACAGATCTCTTTTGAGGAGCTTCAAAGAATACATAACCGGGCAATAATGGGGATACGAGCATCGCTCTAATATCAGGAACTGAATCCAAGATTTTAAACCGATAAAAAATTTGTCTTAAGATGTTACTCTCTTGATTAATTGTAGTTCTTACAGCAAATAGAGTAGTATCGGGTTCACTCCCCTCATCTCCGTCGATCTCAGTTACGACAATGCCATTATCTAATTCCTTCTCTTCTTCTTCCTTATTTTCTACTTGGTCCTCTTGATCAACCATTCTTCTTCACTTTTTCCTTATTTGAATTATCCAAATTAAAAATGCTTAAATTATGATTTCTTAGAACAGAAGTCTAAAATATAAAGGAAATTCTAAATTAAAAAATTTTGCTTTTTAAAGAAATTTAATAGTAGAATCAGAATCCTACCTAACCTCATAAATTCGACTTTTCTTATGTTATTAGAGAGGAATATTATTTATATCTAATATTTCTGGAATTCTTCTATTTCTTTCAAGCCAAGAAATTTCTGCATTAGTATATCGCCAAGTAATCTCGCATTTTCCAGGTTTATCAGCTGTTTCCGTTTCCCAGTCCCAAGGAGACACTATTACTAAATCACCTTTCCTTATCCAAACCCGTTTTTTAATTTTACCGCGAATTCTACCTACTCTATGTTTTCCATCTTCACAAAATACACCCATTCGCTCGTTACCATATATATCTGTAACTCTACCAAACATTTCCCCAATCCTTTTAGTAGGAAATTTCACGCGCGTAATAACCGGTGGAACGTAAGGGCCTCTACTTTTTCCTCTCTTTACTTGTTTTCCTTGCTTTTTAGCCACAATTTTTCCCTTTTTTTAATTATTGTTTTTTAGATACTAGATTTTATCTTCAGGCTTATATTCTCCTTTGATAAATATGATCTTAATAGCTTTGTCACTTTTATTTCGAATATTGTGCATTTCTTTTGGTTCAACCAAGAAAATGCTTCCTTCTGAAGCCTCGATTTCTCTATCGTTGATAATCATAATGCCATTTCCTTCAACAAAATAGAAGGTTTCATCAATAAAGTTGTGCCCATGAGCTTTTTCGGCCATTGATTCTCCTGGATTGAGTAGTATAACCCCCCAATCAATACTCGGTCCCCGCATTAAGTATTTAACTCCCGAATCTCCTCCTCTATACTGAAAATCTTTTTCATTAACGCGTTTAATTTGATATCACCAATACTATAACTTATATATTCAAAACAAATTATCTAAATTACATTAAGTTAAAAATCTTATTATAATTAATTCTAAAGAGGTAGATAATATGTTATTTGATTTTAATTTCGCTAGCATACCGCATATCATTTTTGGAGCTGGAAGACTAAATGAAATATACGGATTAATACCAAAATTTGGAAATAATGCGCTTTATGTTATCGGAGGATCATCTCTTAAAAAATCGGGAAAATGGGATGAAATTGCAAATACAATGCAAAAGAAGGCAATTAGTTTCTCAGAAATTTCAGTTAGTAAAGAACCTACACCTGCATTAGTTGATGCAGCGGCGCAAAAGTTTAGGAATCAAAAAGTAGATGTTGTTGTTGGAATTGGCGGGGGTAGTGTTATTGACGCAGGTAAAGCGATTTCTGCAATGCTTCCTAAAAATGATTCAATCAAAAATTACCTTGAAGGCGTTGGAAATAAAGCTCATGATGGCAGAAAAATCCCTTATATTGCCGTTCCCACAACATCGGGAACTGGAAGCGAAGCAACTAAGAATGCTGTTATAACTGAGTTAGGAATTGGAGGATTTAAGAAATCTCTTCGTCATGACAATTTAATTCCCAATTATGCCGTTATCGATCCCCAACTTGTATTATCCTGCCCCAAATCAGTCACTGCACCCTGTGGAATGGACGCCTTCACGCAATTACTCGAAGCATTTGTTTCACCTAAATCTAATCCTATTACTGATGCATTAGCAAAGAATGGCATAAAACAAATGAAAAATGCGATAATTTCCACTTGCAACGATAAAGCCTTAGACATAACTGCAAGGGCTGCCATGGCTTATGGCTCATTAATGTCTGGAATTGTCCTTGCAAACGCTGGCTTAGGAATTGTTCATGGTTTCGCATCTTCTATCGGAGGATTGTTTAACATTCCTCACGGTGTAGTGTGTGGGACGCTACTTGCTGAGAGTACTAAAATGAATATAAAAAGATTAGAGCACTTAGGTACCGAGGGTAAAATTGGCTTACTGAAATACGCTATAGTTGGAGCTTTAATCAATGGAAAGGAAAGTTTTGAAGAAATTAATGTTGCGCATTACTGTTCAATATTAATTGAAAGACTTGATAATTGGACTAAGCAATTAAACATTGATCGTCTAGGTAAGTATGGGATCACCACAGCAGATATTGATAGTATTATAGAAAAAACGGGCTTAAAAAACAATCCAGTTCACCTTAAACCCGAAGACTTGAAAGAAATATTAATAAAGCGTATTTAGAATTATAATATTTCTCCTAAATCTCATAGGTTTAAATTTAATCAAAAGACAGATATTTTTTCTGTCGCAAAAAAATCGTGCTGATCCCTATTTTCCTTGCTTCTCTACGTAAATCTGCGTCATTTGATGCTAGATATACCTTTCTACTTTTTTCCTTTAGCCCTTGGCAAATTTTTAAGAGAAAACTATCAGTAGTATCCTCTTTTAATTTTATGGTTTGTTCATAAAGAATGTTAAACTTGTCGTTATTCTTTTCTAGGTACAAGAGTCCCGATTTTAAATCCATGTGAAATTTAGTAGCATTTGGTTCTCGAAGTTTCTTAGCTTCTAATTCGTTGAGTATTTGTTTATATATGACAAATATAGTTTTACCTTCCAAATTTGCTGCAATTTCAGTTAGGTAATCAATTTTAAACTGAAATGGAAGCAAAATAAAATTAGCGTCAATTACTATATAATTTTCTAACATTTCTGAAATAAGTAAAAATTTAGTGAGTTTGACGATCTAAAATTTTTTTAGTCAACAAGTTAAATGCATTTTGAACGTTTTCTCCAGATTTACTTGAGACCTTTAAGTAATCGAATAAATTAAATACTTCTTTAAATTCTAATGCATAATCGTCAGTAACCATAATATCGTTAGCTAAATCGTGCTTCGTGCCTAGAAAGAGAATTGGTAAATCAGGGTCTCCTCTTCGGCAAATATTGACCCAATTTTCTAGTTTTTCTAATGTAATAGGGCGAGTTAAATCAAAAAGTAATAAAGCTCCTTTTGCACCTAAAACATAACTTTCTAACAAGAATCTGAATCTTTCTTGGCCACCAAAATCCCACAATTGGAGAGTGCAATAGTGACTGTCGATTTCTACCTCTTTCAGAAAAAATTCTACGCCAATAGTCATACGCGTTTCAGCGCTAAACTTTCCTTCTACATACCGATGAAGAAGCGTGGTTTTACCTACGCCACCTTCTCCTGCTAAAAGAATTTTTAAGATAAACTTTTTCATATTTCCTGATTTCTCGCGTGATTAATATTCTTCGATAGATTGATGGCTCTTATTAATAATTTTAAAGATAATGATACTTAATTTTTCGATGCAAAGTTTAAAATATTATTTTATTAGTTAATAATAGTTTTCATTTTTTATCTTTTTGATTTAAGTAAATTTAAATTCTATTTCTTTTTTAAGTTTTTATTATCTTCTTAACTAAATTTAATATCTTACATGTTTTTTTCATATTCTTTGAAAAAGTCAATGTATCATAAAAATCCAAAACGGGATTATACCATTATTATTTAATCTATTCTTTCTTATAATTGATTAAAAATTTCAAATTTGTTTATCAGAGTTCAATAATGTGTGATACGCATGAAAAAGAAAATACCCACCGAAGAAGAGTTGGAAAAATTAGGAGTAAAATCCTGGGGAGTTTGGGAAAAAGAAAAGAGTATTTTTGATTGGTCATACAGTGATACTGAAACATGTTATATTTTAGAAGGAGATGTAGAAGTAACCGACAATACAACTGGAGAGAAACTCGAATTTACAAAAGGAGACTTAGTACAATTTCCTAAAGGATTGGAATGCGTCTGGAATGTCAAGAAACCCGTGAGAAAATACTATAATTTTGGAGATTTGAAGATTTAAGCTGATATTTACTTTTTTTTTCATTTTTAAACGATTTTTTTACAATTCACATACTATTATATACCCATCTGATGAACTATTAGTTAAGATAGCTTTCTGTTAAATTTGATCTGTTGAGATTAAGTTTGTGGATAAATAAGGAATAAAATTTTTATTCGCTTTAGGAGAATCCAATGAAAGAACTCGAGAGTAAACCATTTCTTTTAGAGGAAAACATTAACAAATTTTTTAATAGTATCCCTATTCCCTCTTACATCTGGCAGAAACAAGATAATGATTTTATATTAATTGATTATAATAGTGCAGCCGAAGAAATATCAAGTGGAAAAATTAAGGACCTTTTAAAAGGGAAAGCATCTGAAATACATAAAGATAGACCGGATATTGTTGAAGCGATAAATATTTCTTTTCAAGAGAAAAAAAGTATTTCTAAAAAATCTAATTACATTGTAGAAGCTACCGGACAAAAGATATACAATTCTCTTAACATTCACCACTTACCACCCGATTTAATAATTGTTCACATTAAAGATACAACTGATTGGGTGCTAGCAGAAGAAAAACTCAAAAATTCTGAAGAAAAATATAAACTACTATTTGAACGCTCTCCTATACCAATTGTACTATCAGATTTAAATGGCGCACTAATTGATTGTAACTTGGCTACAGAAAACCAATTTGGATATCTGAAAGAAGAACTAATTGGAAAAAATTATTTAAAATTAGGTATATATTCTCCTACGCTAATTCCGATATTTAAAACAAGACTATCCCAATTAAATGAAGGAAAACCAATTGAGTATGCTGAATTTGAAATATTTAAAAAAGATGGGAATAAATCCTGGATTGTTAATCATATGTCTTTGGTAAATCTTGATGATATACAAATAGTCCAATCTTTTATAATTGACGTCACGGAGCGTAAGAATTTCGAACAAAGAATAAAGCGTAAACTCGAAAATGAAAAATTTATCTCTACCATTTCTTCTAGGCTTATTAGTACTGAAGATATTGATAAGGCATTAAGTTTATCTCTCCTTGAGATGGGTGTTCTGATTGGTGCTTCGCGCGCATATATACTCCTTTTTAACGAAGAGGGTTCCCTTGAGTTTTATATACAAGAGTGGTGTGCTGATGGAATAAAACCACAAATGATTGATTTAACAAGTATAAACCAGCAAAAATTTCCCTGGGTATTTGAATTAGGTAAAAATCAAGAGCTTATTCACATTAGAGATTCATCTGAACTACCAGAAGAAGCAACCAGTCTTAAAAAAGAATTAGAAAGGCTAAATATTAATTCATTACTTGGGTTTCCTATAAAAATAAAGGACGAATCTTTTGGATACATTGGATTTGATAACATTATTCACATAAGTGAATGGGATGAATTTGATATAGACATCCTTCGCACCACATCTGAAATTATCGGTAATGCGTTAGAGCGTAAATGGGCAGAGGAAACGCTAAAAAGTAGTCATCAATTATTAGCTGGAATTATTTCTTCTTTAACCGAAACGATTTATCTCATAGATAATCATTTTAATGTAGTTTGGGCTAACAATGTCGCTAAACAACTTTTCGGATTACAATTAACTGGAAAAAAATGTTACAAAGTATTCGGTCATCGAGGTATGCCGTGTACGGAATGTATGGCAATCAAAACCTTTACAGACGGGAAAATTCACGAGAATGAAAGGATATCTACCACTATAAATGGGGAAAGATTAAAATATTGGTGTACTTCAAGTACAGCAGGATTAAACTTAGAAGGAGAAACAGAGTTAGCTATTATGATATTAAGAGATATTACGACTAGAAAATCAATGGAAGAAACGCTAATTAACTCTGAAAAGAATTTGAAAATGTTAAACAAAACACTAATTCAAAAAGTAGAAGAAAGAACTAGAGAATTGCGAGAATCTGAGGAAATTTACCGAAAAATATTAAATAATTTAGATGTTGGGTTCTATAAAGGAGAATTTAAAGGTAAATTACTAATGCACAATGCAGCACTTAACAAAATTTTAAGTTTAGGTGAAGATTTTTCTTTAGTTGGCTTTCAGTCGTCAAAATTTCTTTCTGATCCTGATGAATATAGATGTTATTATCGTAGGTTGTTAGAAAACGGATATATTAAAAATTTTGTTACAAAACTTAATATACCTAATGGAAAGATAATAACCGTTCAACTAAATTCTCACTTGATAAGGGATGAAAAAGGCAAACCCATAGAGGTCGAGGGTACAGTCATTAAAATAGCAGATAATAATGAAGGTTAATATTCAACAAGGAACTTACTTAGGAATATCTTTTTTTATCTCTATACTCTTTAACAGAGACTTTTCTTTCTTCTAATCTATCGTACTTTATTAGCGTTTCTTCAATAGTTTTAATTTCTGTCCTTGTTTTTATATCGAATTTCTTTAATTTTTCGAGAACCTCTTTTTCTCCTAACCCTTTCTTATAATATGATTTAAAATTTGTAATAATCTTCTCGTTGTAAAAAATATAGCGTCCATTAGTGAAAATTATTAGGGAACTCTTCTCTCTCTGCTTTTTTGATAATTTATACATTGATTCCTGTATTTGAACTAATGGGCGTTTAAGTTTTCTTGCTAAGGTCTTGTCATTGATTGAATCGACCCCGTTCAAAAATTTATCGAGCTTTTTATAAAACAACAAAGTTGGCACATAAGAAAGAGCAAATAAGACTACAGTAATAATTGTGATTATTATAGCCGCTAATTGATTAAAGATAAAAACGATAAGGACTACAGCAACGAGAAAAATAAACCACTTTCTTCCAATTGTCTTTAATGTTTTTACAAATTTTCCAGGCATATAGATCTTCAAAATAGAATTAATTAACTCTTACTAGATCTTATAATGTATTATTTAAAAACATTATTTATAAGGAAATAACGATTTCAGTGATATTCTTTAACCACATTTACGATTCCGGGTTCGGATGGTACCGGGTACTATCCTGTATTACCATGACCGTAGCCGAGGCTACAGTTTGCAAGTTCCCATAGATTTTCAACTACAGTACTATCTGCAACGCAAAACAGTTTAACTTCCGGCGTTGTAGCTAGTCGCTACAAGATTATGTGGCTAAAAACACCACTAACAACCATTTCATAAGTCTGGCTATATTATGGTAAAATGCTTTATTTATATGGTTGTAAGTAATAGAAATAGTAAAGACTAGTAATTAAACTTTTTTATAACAAATCGTTAAACTTAAAAGGAGTTGTAAAGAATTTGTTAGGCTTACATCAATTCTCTAATGTTCTTTTTGTGCTTCTTCTTTCTAATTACAATGACTGCTATGGAGATTCCTACTAATCCAACTATCATAATGGAAGCAAATATGAGCACATAGCCTATAAAGGGCTGAATTGTAAAATTGAAATTTTCTTCGTAAATAATAGAAGTTTTGTTTGTATAATCTCTTGTTATAACCAGGT
>JAEOTS010000054.1 GCA_016839745.1 Promethearchaeota archaeon | reverse complement strand
CTTACCACCACCAAAAAATCAAGCATATGCTCTACAAAGGTGAAAAAATTAAGAATATCTATAAAAAAAAGTATGATAACCCATTTAAAGTTAACATGCGTCTAAGTAAAGAAGTACAGAAAGAAGATAAAATTTATATCATATATCAAACATAAATCAAATGGTTTGAACAAAGAATCGAATAATATTAGCATCTTTTAATGGAGAAGGTTAATGGATTACGAAGAAAAGAGGAAAAACTTGGTGGAGAGCCTTAAAAATAGAGATTTTTTAACTAAACCCGATGTAATTAGGGCGATGTTAAAGGTTCCTCGTCATAAATTTTTGCCTAAAGGTGCTATATCTTCTGCTTACATAGATTCTCCACTTTCAATAGGAAAGGGGCAAACAATTAGTGCTCCACACATGAACGCGATGATGTGTGAACTATTAGAACTTGCGGAGGGAGACAAGGTTCTTGAAATTGGAACCGGTTCAGGTTACCACGCTGCTTTATGTGCTGAACTTGTAGCACCAAAACATTCTAAAATTCCGGGTCATGTGTATACGATAGAAAGGCACCAAGAATTAGCAGATAAAGCAGAAGAAAGTCTAATTAATACTGGTTATGGAGATATAGTTACAGTTATCCACGGTGACGGTACGTTGGGTTATCCAGAGAAAGCTCCTTACGATAAAATTTTAGTAACAGCATCTTCGCCAAAGAAAGTGCCTCCCCCGTTAAAGCAACAGTTAAAGGACCAAGGAATTCTTTGTATCCCTGCTGGCTCAAAAGAATGGGGTCAAGATCTATACATAATATCTAAAATTGGGAAGAAATTCGAATTTAAGAGAATAACAGGCGTCAGATTCGTACCTTTGATAGGAGAATGGGGATTTCCTGAGTAACTAATATAAAGTAATTAAGTTTAATCACTTTAGGATTCATACTAAGTTATAAATGCTTATTTTATTTAGAAAAAGTTTTCTTAATGCGTTCTTCTATTAATTTCTTTCGAATTTCTTTAATGAATTCGTTATTTTCGATATGCTTTTTTACAGATTTAGATGTAAATGCGTAGCCATTCTGTTTTTCTTTGCTAAAATTTTTCATTGTCGAAATGTTTTTGAAATTTTTTTACTACAATAATTCATATTACTCCCTTGATATATTTAAAGCTATTCAAAATCGACGAAATTAGCAGTAAATTGTACATATTTGTAATTTATTAGTCTAAAAAACCTAATGGATTTTAATTTCTATTTCGATCTCCAGTTCTTTCCTAAGTTTGAACTGAGGCATCACATTTATGCCTTGGTAAATAGTTTTATAGCCTTCGTCAGTGAATGTGTATGTGACGATCGGAAATTTTAATATTTCTATTAATTCAGTATCTCCATTTGTTTCGCTTTGTAGTGAATATTCAAGGTTTAAATTATAAGATAAATCTTGGGCTTTAAAATGGCTCCCTGTATATTGAAAAGGTTTTATTAGGTCAATTTTTGACTCGGTTAAAAAATGTAATTGGTTACTTTCCCATCGAAATTTAACAGGATCACCATTAAAAAAGAAAGGTAGATCTACACCTAAATAGAGAGTATCTAAAATCTCTTTTAGCAAATCTTCTTTTCCGAGTATTTTATCAAATTTACATCTTATTGTTATAGCAATCTGAGACTCTTTGACTTTAATTTTCTTAAAGATACTACAAGGATAAGCTTCGTTTGATATAGGAGCAATGATGTTTCCAATTTTTTCAAGTTCTACTACTGCTGACGTTCTATCCTTTTCATTTCGAATGACATTAAATTCGCCATTGATAAAAGATCCGTATTCCTTGTATTGATCTGTTTCAAGCATTTTAAATGAAGTCTTTTTTTGAAAGAATCGTAATCGTAGCATATTTCTTTTAAAACGATCAACCATAATCTCTTCTTTATCAATATCCTCGTTATCGTGATAAGCTTCTGGCCATCGGGTTAACGTATTTAGGAGATTATAAGACTTTGGTTTATAATCTAGCTCAAATATAGTCCCCCCATCTGATGGATTAACATAAACATTTAAACGATCAGATTCAATTATAACTTCCATTCTGCTATCCTTATTGAAGTCTAAAGGTGTAATTGAAATGAATTTATTTTTAATAGAATGGAATCCAGCATTCAAATTATCGATAATTTTTTCAGCATTAATCAAATGAGAATACACGGAAAAACGCAAAAACTGTAAATACACGCCACCAAATAGTCCATGCCAGTAACTATCGTTGCATTGTGACTTATATATTTCCTTCCAAGCTTCTGTAATCTTGGTTTGAATTTCGCTTCTACTTTTTTCACTCCCCAATTTGCCTACCAGGCTTTCAATTTGAATCAGTTTTTCTCGGACATAGAGCATTTTTTTATGCATATTATTTGACTCAGGATATTTCACTAGAAAATATCTCCAAAATCCTCCTTTTAAAAATAAATATTCCTGCCTTCTTTTTGGATCCTTTTTAAGATCTTTTCTGATCGTCTCAAATAATTTTCTCTCTTTAGTTGGTAATACCCACTCTTCCATTTTGTCATAACTTGCGGTTGGTAGATATATTAAACTTTTTGCAGGATATGTATCCATATACTCCGAAAGAGTAATCGATTTTATCCACTTATTCTTTATTATCTGTTCGAAAAAAGAGGGAATAAAAGGTTTACCTTCGTCTCCCTCTTCATGCCCTTGAATGTAACATATTTGGTGTGTGGTACCCCAAACGCCCATTTTTTCAGCATCAGACATGAATAAAACGCATTTATCACCTTTATCATCTGCAATTTCTTCTAAATATTCAATTGACATATATGTGGG
>JAEOTS010000053.1 GCA_016839745.1 Promethearchaeota archaeon | reverse complement strand
CTTCTCTATTTGTTGCGCTAGCGATTTCTGTAATACTCATTGTTGATGTGTTAGTTGCTAATATGCAATGTGGTGGTGCATTTTCGTCGCAAGTTTTAAACACTTGCTTTTTAACATCCATTTTTTCGACTACAGCTTCGACAACAAAATCGGCGTCTTTTACTGCGCTTGCAAGATCGATCGATTTCTTCAAATTTCCCATTAAACTGGCAGCTGAGATCCCTTCACCTAATTTTCCTTTTGCTTCAAGCTTTTTTAAACCTTCATCAATTTTAGCGGCACCCGCATCAACGAATTCGTCTTTAATGTCGACTAAGGTCACATTATAACCTGCCATCAGAAAGATTTGAGCGGCGTTATGACCCATTAAACCAGCACCTATCATTACAACGTTCTTAATTTCAACCATTTTTGTTTACCAACTTTTTCTTTATATTTTTATGTTTTTTAAAATCAGATTGCAATATGTAAACTAATTCAAATTTTTTTTTAATCTTTGACATTTCGTTTCTAAAAAAGTAAAAAAGAATGATCTATTTGAATATAATTAAGCTTTAATTAATGTAAAATTTTATTTGACTCATGAAAGAGAAAGATAAATTGATTATAGATGAAAGTTTAACTCAACGGGTAATTGACCCTAATACAGGTAGAGATATAACTGGAGAATACATCAATCAAAGGTTGAAAGAACTCGAAATTGTAGCGGAGAAAATAATACAATCTGCTTTAAAAGAATTTAAGCGAGATCAAAGTAATAAGAAAAAAGTTTATGAAAAAGCTTACTGGGAAATTCATAAAGAACTTGGAATGGGGTCTATTGGTCCAGCTACGGCTGCTGCTGGTCCATTAATGGAGAAAAAAAAACAGAAACTAGCAAAAGTTTTAGAGATACACTCTGAAGATCTTTTATAATTCCATTTAAAATGTTTCATAATTAGGATAAAATATGATCTCTTCTACACAAACATCATTTTCAAGATCGTCGTGAAGAAAATTAATTTCTACTTTTTTTAATTTATCCCCTAATAATTTTCTAAAAGCCGTTTCGAAATACCCTTTATTAATACGACAAAAAGCTTTACCTGGTTTAAGTTTTTCTCTATGTTTGTAAGGTTCTCGTAAAAAGCAATGATTTTCAATAATTACTTTAAAACAATCAGGATTCTCTTGAACTTCTCTAATTTGCATAGAGTAAAATTCTTTTAACTCAGTCATTAAGATTTTTAAAGCCTCAAAAATCGCAAAGTCATTCTTCTCATATTTTCGCTTAATTTTTTCAGCGATTACCTCTCCTGGTCCTGAGCCGGTTTGATATAGCATTGAGAGCAAGCTGTTTCTTCCGAATATATCTAGAATTTCATATACCAATGATTCAGAGATTATTTCAAATCCCTTTAACGAATTGATATTAGAAATATCATTTTGAACACTCCTATTTAAATCGTTTAAAAAATTCTCATTTATACCATTTGTCTCCAAAAAGGAATCCCCTTATCCTAATTTATTGATTTTAATGGTCACTTAGAATTTAGTAATTATACCTAAATTCGAACTGATTTGTATTAGAACTAAAAATCTTACATATAACATAGATTATTATTATTTAAGGTTACATTTTTTGAATAATTATTAAATAAAAAGATCAAACAAGAATAAAACATCAAAAAATCTAAGAAAGGATAGGATCTATCAAATTACTAAGAACGCTTTCAAATTCTTTATAGTCAGGTAAAGTTTCGAGACAGATTGAAATATTCTTTAAATTTCTATTTTTTTCTAAGATGTATTTCTGAATCGTTGGAACCATTACACCAGCGCAAACCTTAGCGTTAAAACCGATAACTTCTATTGATATTGGAGGAAATGCAATAGAATTTACATCTTCTCTGTCAGCTAATATTAAAGAATTCCATGTAGCTACCATTAATTTTTTTTGATCGTGACCAGCTCTTACATGAACTATAAATTTGGCATTTAACCTACCTCCTGATGTAATAACTGCACTTCCAATTGGAATATGTGTTCTCTTGCTAATTATTTGGTTACATTCCACTTGTATTTTGTGGCCTGCTTCTTTTAACACTCTACATCTTAGTGCACCGCTAGGTAAAAGTCGACTGTTTGTAGGAATTGCAATTGCGTCGTATTGCGCGCTCACTAAATCGCCCACGAATATCTCTATTACAGCATTATTAATCGTTATTTGGTTCATTAGGAGGTGATTGAGAACTGTTTTATATTTTTTCAAATAGTGTGCATAATTTTAAATATATCTAAGTGACAAAAGTTACGACTAACAGAATACATGCCAAGGACACTTATTTTAGCTAGTCTCATTTATTTGCTTGACTTTCTTAACAAGTACTTCTATATTTTTTTCAACGATCTCTAATATTTCAAAGTATCTGTCCTTCTCTGTTTTGTAGGGATCCGGAATATTCAAATCCTTTTTATCTGCTCCATTGAATTCTTTTAATGTATACAATTTGCCTTTTAAGTTTTCCCTTAAAGCCTTAAACTTATTTTTAATTTTAGTTAATTGATATCTTTCCATTCCAATTATGAGATCCTGTTTCTCTATCAACTCTCGTGTAATAGGTTTAGGTTTAAAATCGTTCATATCTATTCCTTTTAATTTAAGATATTCTTTAGTTTCGGGTTGTGCGTGATCGAAAGCAATATGCCAACCAGCAGAATCGAAATCTACTCCATTTAAATCGAGTTTCTTAGCATATTGTTTGGCTAATTTTTCAGCCGCGGGAGTACGGCAGGTATTTGCATAACAGATAAACAATATTCTTTTTATCATAGATAAGATGCTCTCACTAGATCATTTAGAATTTAATTGATTAATCTGTATTATTTTATGTATCATTTTTTTGATATTTTCATCAATGATTCTTAGAACTTTCTGGTAAGTATTAGTGCTCGTGTAATATGGATCAATTATGTCTAATTCTTCTGTATCTCCGTTGAACTCTCTCAGAGTGAATGTTTTTTTATCGATGTCAACAATCCCAGGATAGTTTTCTTTAATTTCTAAGGCGTGTGACCTTTCCATCGTTATGATCAAATCCTGTTTTTCGAGTAATTTACGATTGATAATTTGGGGATGAAAGTCGGAGTAGTCTATTCCTTTTGATTTTAAATAATCTCGAGATTGAGGTTGCATATAAGAAAATGCGTTTATGAAGCCAGCACTTTCAAAAATTAAATTAATTCCCTTTTTATTAGTGTAGTCTCGTGCTAAATATTCCGCTGCGGGACTTCTTGCTGTATTTCCGAGACAAACAAGGAGAATTCTGGATATCTTATTCATCGCCTTATAGTTATTCTGATTTATTAATTTTAATAATTTTTTCTATAGATTTGTTTATACCGACTTCGATAACTTGGAGAATTTTATTATATTCTTCTGATGGCAAATGAATGGGGTCTTCGATCTCCCAATTGTCTTCTTGACCAGCAAACTCAAGCAACATGAAGACTTTTCCGTCTAAATTCTCAATGTGTTTAAACTTTCTCTTTAATTTTCTTACATGATATCGAGCTTCGAATCCTAGAATTAAATCTTGTTTATTTATTAGTTCTTCAGTTATATCCTTAGCAACAAAACCTTCTACGCTTATCCCTTTAGAGTTTAAATAGTTAATTGTTCCTTCGCGCGGTGTTTCAAAATAATGACGAATTCCAGCTGAATCAAAATTGATTTCCCGTAAATTATTTTTATAAGATGTGTTTTTTAGCCACTTTGCATAATATTCCGCAAAAACGGAACGACAGGAATTACCTGAACACAAAAAAAGTATGTTTTTTATTTTTGCCATTTATCTTATAATTACAAAACAAGATTGTGGATAAATTAGGTGTGAAAATGTATATACTTAAAAAAAAATTACTATTTTCCGGCTATAAGAGAGATTATTGATTTTATTACATAAAATAGCAATTAATTATATTAAGTTCAATAAAAATTACAAATTTACTTTAATTGTTGTCTGATTATGATCTTATAATAGTAAATACATAAAACGAAAAACACACACGAATCTTTTGAATACTAAAACTGATTTTCTTATTATAGGAGGAGGCATTTCGGGATTAACTTTAGCTATAAAATTAGCGCGCTTATCCCCAGCCAACGAAATATTACTAATAACGAAAGAAAACTTGGAGGAAGGTAGCACTTTTTATGCACAAGGAGGAATTGCATGTGTTTGGAATGATACTGATAGTATTGATAAACATATCCAAGACACATTAAAAGCGGGAGATGGGTTATGTAATGAAGAAATAGTAAAAAAAATTCTAATACAAGCACCAGAAAGAATAAATGAATTGATTGACATTGGAGTTAATTTTACGAGAAATGAAAACGGAGAATACGACCTTGGAAAGGAAGGTGGACACTCTGAAAGAAGAGTCCTCCATGTAAATGACCAAACAGGGCAAAATATCGAACTAAAGCTTATTAAGGCTGTAAAAAAAATTGATAATATTGAAATTAAAGAACACTGGTGTGCTATTAACTTATATGCTAAGAATTTTCAATGCTCTGGGGCATATGTGTTAGACCAAGAATCTGTAAATATTCACAATATTGCAGCTAAGGCTACTATTTTAGCAACGGGTGGTGCGGGAAAGATTTATCTATATACAACCAATCCCGATGTAGCATCAGGAGATGGAATTGCTATGGCATATAGAGCGGGAGCTATAATCGCAAATATGGAATTTTTTCAGTTTCACCCGACATGCTTGTACCATCCATATGCAAAATCATTTTTGATTACAGAGGCTATGCGTGGTGAAGGAGCAGTTCTTAAAGATATAAGAGGTAAGGAATTTATGCAAAATTACCATCCTTCTAAAGAGTTAGCACCCAGGGATATTGTATCCAGAGCAATCGATGCGGAACTTAAGAGAACTGGTGATGACCATGTTCTTCTAGATATTGCTTCTAAGAAAAGTCCAGATTTTATAAAAAGCCATTTCCCAGGAGTGTATGATGCATGTTTAAAATTTGGCATTGATATCACCAAAGAACCTATACCAGTCGTTCCTGCAGCTCATTACTGCTGTGGAGGCGTCTTAACTAAAATAGATGGTTCTACTAAGGTAAAAAATCTTTATGTAATAGGAGAGTCAGCTTATACTGGACTGCATGGAGCGAATAGATTAGCAAGTAATTCTCTCCTTGAAGGCTTAGTTTGTGCTCATGAGTGTGCTCATACTATTATCAAAAATATAAAAAACTTACATATTAATGAATTTGAAGAATGGGAACCCGGAAATGCTGTACCATCAACTGAGGCAGTTGTAATTACTCAGAATTGGGATGAAATCAGAAGATTTATGTGGAATTATGTGGGAATTGTACGAACGGACTTACGTCTTCAAAGAGCTAAGAAAAGGATCAATCTCTTACTTGATGAGATAAACCAATATTATTGGGATTTTAAAATTGAAAAAAATCTTGTAGAACTAAGAAATCTAGCCACAGTTGCTAAACTTATAATAGTAAGCGCCATATCCAGAAAGGAGAGTCGTGGTATTCATTTTAATCTAGATTATCCTAATAAATCTAAAATGAGTAGACCTACTACTCTTAGAAGACCTTGGTAATTATCTTTTTTTTATAGGTATAATTTTATATTTTTACTGTCATTAATTATGAATAAATTGAATAAAATGTAGAAGTTGATTTAAAATGTCGAATCTAGGAAAGAGCATAAGACTTGAACGGTTGTTCGATCGGAAAAGTAAAAAAACGATAATTATTCCCATGGATCATGGTTTAACATTAGGTACTATTAAAGGCTTAGAAAATTTGGCTGATATGATTGATAAAGTAGCATTAGGGGGTGCAAATGCGGTATTGGAGCACTCTGGAATGGTTGGAGCCGGTCATAGACAATACGGAAAAGATATAGGTTTAATCATCCATCTTTCAGGGGCTACTAGTTTAACGCCGGACCCTAATAAAAAAGTGTTAGTGTGTTCTGTAGAGCGTGCGTTAAAAATGGGCGCGGATGGAGTTTCAATTCATATTAATATAGGGGCTGACGAAGAACCGGAAATGCTTCAAGATGCTCATTCTGTTATTGAGGCATCAAGAGAATGGGGTATCCCTTTATTGGCTATGATGTATCCTAGAGGGAATAAAATTAAAGATGAGAACGCTCCTGATGTAGTTAATATTGCTGTAAGAGCTGGTGCTGAGTTAGGTGCTGATATCGTTAAAACGAACTACACTGGAGATATTGATTCTTTCAAATACATCGTAAAAGGAGTAACTGTTCCAGTGATTATAGCAGGTGGTCCAAAAATGGACACAATGCCCGAATTATTTCAACTGGTCTACGATTCTATCCAAGCCGGAGGTGCGGGAGTTGCTTTCGGAAGGAATGTTTTCCAAGCGGAGAATCCTACAAAAGTGGTTGAGGGGCTCTCTAAAATTGTACACAATAATTACACAGTAGAGGAAGCACTAAAAGAATTTTAAAATATTTATGTCAGTGAACTTTATTTATGACTGAAAAGGAAGGTATATCTTATCCATATTTGATGAAACGAGCGGTAAAGATTTCAATCGAATTTGCAATTATTATGATTTTATTATTCTATTTACCTGAGATAATTAACTTAATTCGAGTATTATACGGATTTTGAGTGAGGTTTTCAAGTTTTTTCTAATATTTCACGTAGCAGTTCCACTAAGTATCTTTGAAATACCATTAATAAAACGAAAATTTGAATTCAATAGATTTGCTCTTATTATTGGTTCTTTACTCCCTGATATTGTCGATAAATCTCTACTACTTATCAATTTTGGTTATGGAAGAGGTTTTTCACACACAATCTTATTTGTCTTAATTAGTTTTGTGATTCTACATTTAATTGTAAAAAGAAGAACGAATATCTCGTATCCATTTTTGTTAGGATTGATATTTCATCTAATATTAGACTTACCAGAAGTTCCATTGTTCTATCCATTTATCGCATATGAATTTATTGTAGTAGAGGAACCCATAGGATTATGGCTTTATAAACTTTTCAACGACCCTAGAGTTTATCTAACTGAAATCGTGGGGATTTTGATTCTTGTTTTCATTTTAATAAATAATAGATTGTATACTAGGAAAGAGTTAGTATTATTTCTAAAGCAGAACATTGAATTAGTAACTCATCAGAATACAACTGAACCCTATAAGGTTTAAAAGTAAATCAATTATTTTTTATTTTAATAGATTTATTTTTTATTTAAATAATTAAAATTGTAATATATAACACTAAACTAAAGCGAATGACTATGAGCCAAACAAACATCCTTAGGATTATTATTGATAATAGGGAAAGGAAGCTAATGAAACTATTAGAAACAAAATTCCCTAATATAGAGTTCGAGTCAAAGCAACTAGATATTGCTGACATTGTCATAAGTGAAGATGTTGCTATTGAAAGAAAAGAAGGATTTGATTTTGTAGCTTCTATAGTTGATAATCGTCTATTTGAACAGTGCCTACGCTTAAAAGAAACCTATACAACACCCATTTTAGTTTTAGAAGGTTTAAATGATAAAGTTTTTGAAAATACAGGAATGAAAATCGCATCTATTTATGGAGCACTTTCCAAAATTTCCTATAAGTTAGGAATTGCAGTAATTCCTACTCGAAATTTGGAAGATACTGCCATCGTGATTGAAAGAATTGCTTATCGCGAACAAATAAAAGATGGGGCAGCTATTCTCTCCAGAAAAGCACCTAAAAGCATGAGCATTGAAGAAAGAAGAAGCTTTATTGTAGAAGGATTTGTAGATATAGGTCCAAAAAAGGCTAAGTCCCTGATCGAGAAATATGAAACTCCTTATCATGTGTTTAAAGCTATCAAGCACACAGAAATTACATATACCAGAACAGGAAATCCAAAAGGAATTGAAGGTCCCTTAAAGGAACTCTCTGGTTTTAGTTGGAAATTCGTGGAAAAGAACAAAGAAATCTTGTTTGGCAAAACTAAAGAAAAAGAACCGGTTCAGAAAAAAATTGATGAGATTTAATAAAAAACTACTATCATTAGACAAAATTTTAACAAATCCAGTTTAGATTGAATCAATCATGATTGCTTAAAAGAAAAAACTCAATATTAAGAATTGTTTACTATCGTTATTTTTGGGTTTATTTTGATATATAAAATTTGCTAGGTATAAATGTTTTGTAAGCATTCTTAAATAATAATATATCCTAAAAAATCAAGAATTTCAGTAAATTGTAATTGAAAGTATATGATTGATGATGATAAAGTATCTGACTTGTTAGATAGAGCACAGGCTGAAGAAAATTTATATAATTGGTCTGAAGCGGCAAAATTATATGAGCAAGCTGCTAAGATTTT